>CANGYC010000060.1 GCA_947457975.1 Comamonadaceae bacterium
GTTGGGCCTGGCCCGCCTTGAGTGCAGCCAGCAGGCCCGGTGGCAAGGCGGCCAGGGCCGCCTGCACCAGCAGGTCTTCCAGTGCCTCTTGCGGCAGGTCGGCGTCTTCGGTGGGCTGGTCATCGCCCTGGGCCGGCGAGTCCTCGGTGTCGGGCGCGGCCGCTGGATCGTTGGGCTCAGCGCTCTCGGGGACTGGAGGTGCTTCTTCCTGCGCGGCCTCGGCCTCGGCGGGGGCCTGCGGCAGGCGCGTGGCGCGTGGGGCCAGCACCAGGCGCACGGCCAGCGTGGCGTGCTCCTCGGAAACCTCGGCATCGCCCATCAGGGCGGCCAGTGCGCGGGCCGCGCGCAGGGCCATGAGCGGGGCGCGCAGCGAGGCGATGCCCAGCATCAGCGAGGCCGCGCACAGCGCCTCGAGGATGCGATCGGGCACTTGCACCTGGGCCAGGCGCTGGCGTGCAGCAGTGATGTCGCTTGGCTGCCAGGCTTCCTGGGCTGGCGAGGCATCGCCGCCCGCGTGGGTGTCCAGGGGCAGGTGAAAAGCCAGCCGGTCCAGCAGGGCCGCTGGCAGTTGTTCGTCGTCTTCCACCCCTTCGTCCAGGGCCACCAGGGCCAGATGGGCGGGGTGGCGCTGGGTCAGGCCCTCGCGTTCGAGCCGCACTTCATGGGTGTCGAGCGCGGCGCACAGGTGGGCGGCCATGTGGGCGGGCACGCGCTCGGCCATGGCCAGCACCAGCCAGCCTTGGTGGGCCTGCGCGAGCAAGCCGGGCTGGGCTTGCACGCGGCCGGTTTGCAGGCTGCTGGTGAGGTCCAGGCCGCCGAGCAGGGCGGCGCTGCTGGCGTGCAGCGGCAGGCGGCGCCAGGGGGTGTGCTTCGGCAAAAGGCCGTGGAACAGCTCCAGCCACTGGGCACGCAGGCTGCCGGCTGTGCACCGCAGGGCCACGCCGCCCAGGCCGGCACCGTCGATGGCGAGCAGGGCGGCCACCAGGGTGGCTTCGGCATTCAAAGGGGCCGCCTCGAGGGAGGGCGGCGCGGAATCGATGGCGGGTCGCTGGGGGCTCATGCGCCCATCAGTTCGGCCACGGCGCGTTCCACGCGCACCGAGGAACCCGCGTCGTCCAGCGGGTTGCGGCGCAGCCGGTGCCGCAGGGCCGGGCCGGCCACCTGGCGCAGGTGCTTGTCGTTCACGGCACCGTCGCCTTCAAGGGCCGCATACGCACGGGCCGCCTTGATGAGGGTGAGGTCGCCACGCAGCCCGTCGGTGCCCAGGGCCATGCACAGCTGCGCGGCGCGCTGGCGGGCCGCATCGGGGATGGCCACCTCGGGCAGGCGCTTGCGCGCCGCGACGATGCGCTTGCGCACCTTCTCGCCTTCGGCCTTCCACTGCTCAGTGAAGCCCACCGGGTCTTGCTCAAAGGCATCACGGCGGCGCACCACCTCAATGCGGGTGGCGAGGTCCTCGGGGGTCTTGACCTCCACGGACAGGCCAAAACGGTCCAGCAGCTGGGGCCGCAGCTCGCCTTCTTCGGGGTTGCCGCTGCCCACGAGCACAAAGCGCGCCGGGTGGCGCACGCTCAGGCCCTCGCGCTCGACCACGTTTTCACCCGAGGCGGCCACGTCGATCAGCAGGTCGACCAGGTGGTCCTCCAGCAGGTTCACTTCGTCGATGTACAGAAAGCCCCGGTGGGCCCGCGCCAGCAGGCCCGGCTCGAAGGCCTTGATGCCCTGGGACAGGGCTTTTTCCAGGTCGAGCGCGCCGACCACGCGGTCTTCAGTGGCCCCCAGGGGCAGGTCGACCACGGGCACGGGCACCAGGTGGGTCTTAGGGGCTGTCTTGGCGCTGGCGCGCTGGGCTTCGCATTCTTCGCAGCACTGGCTGGCGGCGGGGTCGCAACCGTAGCGGCAGCCGAGCACGGCGCGCATGGGAGGCAGCAGGGCCGCCAGGCCGCGGACGGCGGTGCTCTTGCCCGTACCCCGGTCACCAACGACCAGGACGCCCCCCACGCTCGGGTCAATGGCGGCGATCAGGATCGCCCGTTTCATCTCGTCCTGGCCGACGATGGCGGAAAAAGGAAAGGGTGTTGCCATGGCACGGCGAGTATTGCACAGCAGTAAACAGGCCCTGCGCGGGGGCGTGCTGGAGACCGGCGTGTGGTTTTACGAATTAGCTAGACAGTTTGAAGTAATTGTTAACAATTAGGATGTCACTGAGATCCAAATATGCACCTTTTTGTTAACTTTCTCCACTTGCTGACTTGTCTGGCGCTGACCGGCATGGCAAGCATGGCCCAGGCGGTGACGGCGACAGGTGCACCTGTCTTCATTGGCGTGGATGAGGCCTTCAGCATCAAGACCAACAGCGCCGCCAAGGCCATCGAGCATGGCGTGATGGCTGCCCTCCAGGAAATCAATGCCAATGGCGGTGTTCTGGGAGGCCGGCCTTTAAAGCTCATCACCACCGATAACCAGGGGGTGGCTGCCCGCGCCAGGGACAACTTCACCCAGATGGCCTCCCAGCCAGACGTCATTGCCGTGCTTGCTGGCAAGTTCAGTCCCCTGATCGTTGAAACCATTCCCGAGGCTCAACGCTTGCGCGTGCCCATTGTCAGCGTCTGGGGTTCGGCGGACCAGATCACCGATGCAGCCCCGACACCCTCTTACGTCTTTCGGCTGTCCTTGAAGGACAGCTGGGGCGTGGAAGCCATGATGCTGCGTGCCAAAAGCAGCTTCAAGGCCAGCCGACTGTGCACCTTGCTGCCCAATACCGCCTGGGGGCGCTCCAGTGATGTGGTGATGAGCTCGCGGGCCTCGGCCCTGGGCATGAAGCTGGTGGCGACGCGTTGGTACAACTGGGGCGAGCAAACTTTTGTGGATTCGCTCCAGACCTGCCGGCAGGCTGGCGCGGAGGCCATGATCCTGGTGGCCAATGAAAAAGAGGCCGCGATCCTGTTCACTCAAATGGCAGACCTGCCGCCTGCAGAACGCCTGCCCATCGTGGCGCACTGGGGCTTGACCGGTGGCGTGATCCACGAACTCGCAGGCCCGGCACTGGACAAGTTGGATCTTCAGGTCATCCAGACCTTCACCTTTGTGGGCAACCAGCGGCCTGCGGCCAAGCGCCTGGCCAGCTGGCTCATGAAGAACGCAGGCTTGGCCAGCGTGCAGCAGATCCCGAGCCCAGTGGGTTCGGCCCATGCCTATGACATGACGCATCTGCTGGCCTTGGCGGTCAACAAGGCGGGCAGCACACGCGGGGAGGAGATTCGCCGGGCGCTGGAGAGCCTGCCCTCCTTTGACGGCGCCGTGCGCCGTTACACCCCTGCCTTCACCGCATCGCGCCATGAGGCCTTGACAGCCGCAGAAGTGCTGTTTGTTCGCATCGAGCGCTCTGGCGCTCTGGTGCCCATCAAGTAAGCGCTGGTCAAACCAGTCTCCATCAGAGCCCTATCGCCGTGTCCACTGGCTTGACGAGGCAACCCGAATCGCTGCAGCAAAGGATCAGCAGCGAGCTGACACGGATCATCGGCAGTTATGTGATCTTGATCACCTCGCTGCTGGCCATCATTACGCTGCTGTTTGGCTACTACTTCAACCACAACCAACTGAGCCACCACCGGCAACTGGTGAGCACCAAGCTGATTGCCGAGGTGTCCAACGTGGCCTATGAGATTGAGTCGCTGTCCACCTCGACCCTGGTGTGGACGGGTCTGACCGACAGCCTGGGCCGCGACAGTTATCTCAAGCCGCTGCTGCAGCAATTCAATCGGGGCAATCTGCGCAATTTCCTCATCCTGGATTACCGTGGCCGTGTCGTACTGGGGCCAGACCAGCCACTGGCCCCGCAATTGATGTCCCATCCGGCCGTGATGGATGCGGTGAGCCGCGGCATAGATGGCTATGCCATGGGTTTGTCTCCGAGCGGCTCGTCCACCATCGTGCTGGTGCATCGCGTGATGTCTCCGATATCGGAGGGGCCCGTTGGATTTGTGATGGGCTCCATTGATGTGGGTGAGCTGGTGCGCACATTGAACCTGAGCCCCTTGCAAGTGTCTTTTGCGCTCGGTAATTCCGGCTTTATGCCCAACGTCGCTGGGGGGCTGTTGGTCCATGATGAAACCCAACTCATGCTCAGGCATGCGGACATGGACATCGATCTGCGTTTGCGGCTGGCTCGCCCCATCCTGTCGTCCCTGGTCATGATCCTGCTGGTGGTGTTCCTGGTGATCATGCTGGGCATGCTGACCTTAAGGCGCATGAACGTCTGGGTGCAGGGCTTTTCGGTCGGCACCACCGAACGCCTGGAGGAGTTGGTGTCTTACAGCCGCAAGGTGCTCAGTGGCGAACCCATCCCCCCGTGGCAGCACGGTGAGAGTGACGAGATATCCCAGCTGATGGTCACCTTGAGCGACATGATGAGGCAGCAAAAGAGAATCACCGATGAATTGCGCACGACCTCCTTGGTGTTTTCCATGGCGGCCGAGGGCATCATGGTGACGGCGCAGCATGGGAACATCATTGACGTGAATCCCGCCCTGCTGCGCATGACCGGTTTCCAGCGCGAAGAGCTGATTGGCCGGCTGGCAGGATCTCTCTACCGGGTTTCGGGACATGATGACGGCACGTTGGAGATTGCGCAGGCCCTGGAAACCCAGGGCCACTGGAGCGGTGAAACCTCTTTCTTGCATCAACAAGGCCATGAAATCCACACCTTCATCGCCGTCTCGCGCATCACCGGCGAGGGTGCTGATTTGCTCGGGTATGTGACGGTCATCACCGACGTGGGCCGCCTCAAACAGGCCGAGACGGAGCTGCGGGAATTGGCCTACCGCGACTCCTTGACCAAGCTGCCCAACCTGCGCCACATGAACCAGCTGGTTCAGCAAAGGCTCAAGACCTCACGCGAGCCTTTCGTCCTGCTGTTTGTGGACCTCGACAACCTCAAGACCGTCAACGACACCTACGACCATGAAGCAGGCGATTGGATGATCTGCGGCATGGCTGAGCACCTCAAGCGTGAGTTGCCTGCAGGGCACCTGCTGTGCCGGCGCTCGGGGGACGAATTCATTGCGGTGGTCGATCTGGATCCGTCCTGGACCCCGGTCGAGTGGCAAACCCTGCTTCAGAGGCTGACCAGCGCCCAGGTGCGCCTGCCCTCCGGCGAGGTGCAGATTGGCGCCACCATCGGCGTTGCGCGTTATCCCTATGACGCGCTGAACTGGCAGGGCCTTCAGGTGTGCGCGGATGTGGCCATGAATGAGGCCAAGCAGATCCAGCGCGGTACCGTGGCTTGGTATGACAACCGCTTGGGCCAGAAAGTCCTGCGGCAACGCCAAATTCACCAGAAGCTGGCGCAGGCCCTCGAGCAAGGGGTGATCACGGTCCATTACCAACCCATCGTTCACCTGGCCACGGCGCAAGTGCTGGGTTTCGAGGCTTTGGCCAGGTGGACTGACCCCGAGTTGGGCGCGATTTCGCCCTCCGAGTTCATTGCGGTGGCCGAAGATGCCCAGCTGTCTGACCAGCTGGCAATGCAGTTGCTCCAGATCATCCTCAGGGACAAGCCCGTGATTCAGCGGCGCTTCCCGGGCACGACCCTGGCATTCAATGTGGCCCCACGCGTGTTCCGCGACGGCAGGTACATCAATTTTCTGGCCGACCGGGCCATCGACGAGCCTGGCCTCTTGGTCAACCTGGAGATCGAGCTCACGGAGTCTGATATCTCGAGCAGCGAGGACAGGCTGCTGCACCAGCTGCAGCAAATCACGGGCATGGGCGTTCAGCTGGTCATTGACGATTTCGGCAAGGGCTACTCCTCCTTGTCGCGCCTGGCTCAGTACCCGATCAGTTGCCTGAAGATCGACGCCTCTTTCGTCTCCAGCCTGGGCGTGGGCAGGCACACCAAGATCGCGGAGCTGATCGTCAACCTGGCCCAGCTGCTGGACCTGAAGGTCACCGCCGAGGGTGTGGAGACGCAGAAGCAGCGCAACATCCTGCTGGAGATGGGCTGCACCCGCGGCCAGGGCTGGCTGTTTTCCAAGGCGGTGTCACTGGAGGCTCTGCTGCAATTGAGCAATCCGCTGCCCCATGCGCAGTCTCCGGTGCAGTCTGAGGTCACCGACTGAGCGCGTCTGCTCAGGCCTTGATCACCAGGTGCCGGGCCAGGAACTCGAGGCTGCGCTCATGGGCCTGGCCCGCTGCCGCCGGCTGGTGGCTCTTGCGTCCGGGATGTGCAAAGCCATAAGGCGCTTGGTAGTGATGGATTTCTGGCGCCTGGGCTCCTGAGGTGGCAGCCAGGGCCAGCTGCGCTTGCGCAAAGGCCTGAACGGAGGCGGCAGTCATCCAGGCGTCTCCTGATGAAAAGTGCGCCTGCACCGGCACCTTGGCGCTCAGCTCACGGTCTTGCGGGGAGTCCATGCCCCCGCCGTAAAAGCTCACCACGGCCTGCAGGCTGTCCCAGCGCGCTGCGGCCCGCCATGCCAGCAGGCCGCCCCAGCAATAGCCCACCAGGCCCACCCGTGCGGCGGGGCTGGCCTGCCTGGCGAAGTTCACAGCCGCTTCGATGTCCAGCATCTGTGCAGCAGAGGCCAGGGGCTCCAGCGGCTTGACGATGCGCGCCCCCCGCCCATGCCCCGCATCGAAGCGGTAGCCATAGTCCTTGCCCGAGCTGCCCCGGCCGAAGGTGCTGGGGCATACCACCAGGTAGCCCTGTGCCGCGTACTGCTTGGCCATGTCCCGGATGTGCCGGTTCACGCCAGGCAAGCTGGCGCTGCTTGCTGTGCGGCCCTGCGCCCAGGCCGGGGTGCGTTGATCCATCTCCTGCAACAGCACCAGTGCGGCGCGCGGTGGATCGTGAGGCTTGATCACGAAGCTGCGCAGCACGTGCCTGTCCTTGGCCACCAGTTCGATGTATTGACCTGGGGGCACGTCCTTGGACAAAGACGCAGAGGATGGGGAGGGCCAGGGTTCGTACACAGTGGGTCCTTAGTTGGTTTCGAGCACCGATTTCGCCGCCCGCTTCAGGGCCTGCCGCAGCCCGCTGGGCTCCTGCACCAGAGGATCGTGACGACCCGAAAAAAGATACTGGATCAGGGCGATGCGCTGCGGGGTCTGGAGTTCACCGAATTGGCAGACCATGTCTTCCCCCACACCTGTGCTGCTTGGGCGCAGCGCCAGCGGAACCAGAGGCAGGGCGTGGCCATCCAGCAGGAGCTGCACATGCTCAGGCAAGGGCCGCTGGCCTGCCCAGCGAAAGCGCAGCCCCGAGGCGCTCATGTCCAGCACATGCACTTTGAAGGGCTCGCTGTCTGGGCCACTGATCAAGGCGAGCGACTGCTCGATGCGAAAGCGTTCCTCGCTGCGCAGGCGCGGCTTGTCTTCCACGATCACCAGCGCGATCAGGAAATGCAGCAGGTTAAAGAGCCCCAGAAAAATCAGCCAGGGCAGGGCCACGGCCGAGTTGTCCGGAGTGTGGCTGGCCCAGCCGGCATAGACGATGGCGGCGATCGTGGCGAGCGTCAGGCCCATCATGATGTTGAAGAGCAGCCGGTCCGAGGAGGCCCGTGTCTGGGAACCCTTGGGTGTGACCTTGAAGGCCACGCTCCCGGGCTTGATCAGTCCGGACAGGGCCGAATACGACATGCGCACGGCCATGAGCATGGTCAGCGCCATGGAAATCACCGGGCTGAATCGTCCACGGCTGATCCAGGTCAGGCACAGCAGGTTGATGAGCACGGTGGGCATCACCACCAGCGCCACGTCTGCTGGGTCCTCCATGAACATGATGTCCATCCCCGTGAGCAGGCAGATGACGGGCAGCAGCATCACCGCCAGATGAAAGAAGGGGCTGATCAGCCAATACAGCGGCATGAACAGCAGGCGCTGCATCAGGCTGAGCTGTCGGTTGAAGATGGGTCCATCGGGCAGGAACAGGGTTTCGATGGCTCCCCGGCTCCACCGGTCGCGCTGCAAGAAAAAGGCATCAATCGACTCGGCCGCCAGGCCAATGGACAGGCGTTCGTTCAAATAGCGGATTGACCAGCCTTGGCCCAGCAGGCGCATGGACGTCAGCAGGTCTTCGGTGATGCTGTCGGTGGCAAAGCCGCCCACCTCCCGCAGGGCTGATGCGCGCAGCATCGCGCAGGAGCCGCAGAAGAAAGCGGCGTCCCAGGCGTCGCGTGCGGGCTGGATATCTCGGAAGAAAAGGGCCTGTTCATCGGCCACCCAACCCCCCAGCCGCAGGTTCTGCTGGACCAGGTCGGGGTTGTAGAAGGTCTGGGGTGTCTGCACGATGGCCACTCGCTCATCGGAAAACCGGGGCAGCACACGGCGCACGAAGTCGTGGTGTACCGCGAAGTCCGCATCCATGATCACAATGAAATCGGCTTGCGAGGAGGCCAGGGCATGGTTGAGGTTGCCGGCCTTGGCATGCTTGTGCTCGGGGCGCGTGACATGCTCCACGCCCCATGCGGCGCATTGCGCGCGCAGCCAGTCGCGTCCGCCGTCGTCCAGCACACGCACCTTCAGCCCGGGATGGTCCACGGCCTTGGCGGCCAGGATGGACTTCTCCAGAATCTCAAGGGGTTCCTGGTAAGTCGGGATCCAGATCTCGACCTTCTTCATCCCGTCTAGCACCTGGTCGTGGATCACGGTCGGATTGGCTTTCTCGGTGGTGCGACTCAGGCACAGCCAGAAGAGACTGGCTTCCATCAGGGCCAGCAACTCAATGCCCAGATACACCCAGGCCAGCAGTGTGTGCGGCTCCAGGGTGTCGGGCAGCGTGTGGTTCAGACGCCAGATCAGGTACACCCCATTGGTGCCCAGCACTGTCCAGCACACCGATTGGCGGTAGAAGGGGTCGAGTGTGTCGATGCGCCGCAGACACCACGCGCCTAGGGCCAGGACCGCAATCAACAGCAGGAGGCTGGTGAATTCAGAAGACATCGGCCAGGAAGCTGGTCCAGCTGGGCAGCCAGCCGCTGCGGCTGGGCAACTGGGCGTGTACTTTTTGACCCATCATGCAGTTTGACTCGCGGCGCATGCGCTCCAGGAACACGGTGTCCGGCTGGATCCATACCCGCGCCATCTGTTGCAGCTCGCCTTGGTCGGTCTGGACGGCCAGAGCCATCTTGTGGGCAGTCTGGTAGAGCGGGAAGATCTGCGTGATCTGTCCCTGGTAAAACTGCCACTCGCCGGCGACCCGAAACGACAGCGTGCCCCCCTGCCGGTAGTCCTTGAGGTCCATCACGGGTACAGCGAGGTCCAGGAAGGCACGCTGGCAAAGCACGTAATGGGCGATCAGCTCACCGGGCGCCAGGAACATGCCCTCGGTCACGAATGGGCCCATGAGCAGACCTTGCCCTGGCGTTTGCAGGGATGCCACCGCAGGCTCGGCCGGCTTGCCCGAGCCGACGCGCGAAGCCCAGACCTTCATCTCGGCGATGCGCAGCCGCACCTCGTCAAGTTTTTGCTGGGTGTAACTCACATCCACACCACCGGACCGCTCACCCATGAAGCCTTGCTGCACCAAGCCGTTCAAATTGCTGCGGGCCCGCTGTACGTTGGCCTGGGCAATCTCGCGCTGCACCTGCGCACTGGCGTTTCGCAGCTTGAAGGTATCGATCTGTGCCGGGCTGATGAAGCCGGCTGACACCAGCCCGAGTTGTCGCTCCAGTTCCCGGTCTTGGGCAGCGAAGTCGAGTTCAGAGCGCTTGAACTCGCCTTCCCGAGCGAGCAACTCCTGCTCAAGTCGTTTCTTTTCTTCCCCCAGAAAGCGTGTCACCCGCCGCTGGAGTATGGTTTCTTGCTCTCGGAGCGCCTGCAACTGGTCGGTCACGCGCAGCCGAAGTTGCACGAATTCCTGGGGCTCGGCTTCAAACTTGCCGCTGGCGCTCAGGGTTTTGAAGACCACCGACTCAGCTGGGGCGCGCAACTCCACGGTCGGCGCATTCACCAGGGCCTGAACCGGGTATCGCTTGAACAGGCGGGGTACCAGGATCAGGCCCAGGGCAGCCAGGATGAGGATGAGCAGCAGCCTGCGGACCAAGGTACTTGTAAACATTCGAATCAAAAAAACTGTAAAAAAGATTACTTAATTGTTGCAATTAGACTCCTTTATCAAGCTTACGAACACACTTAAATGCTCCGACCGGTCAGGGGCCGTAATGCGACGACAATGACGCCGCCCACCGCCCGGGTGGTGAAATTGGTAGACACAGCGGACTTAAAACTTTTCGCTTGCCTAAAAGTGCCGGTTCGATCCCAGTCCGGGGTGCTATCCGCATCAAGTGAGATGCATCCACGATGCCTTCCACTACGCGTGTTTTGCTGTTCGGCCAGGGAGGTCTCGCCTAAAGTTGACGAATACTGAGCCGGCCGATAAAGTTATTGACTGATGCAGTCTAAAAGCGTATTTCCGCTCTATGGCTCCTAGCAAAACAACTAGCCTCTAATTACATAACTCTTGATCCCGTAGGTGCAGAATGAAAAAAC
>CANGYC010000061.1 GCA_947457975.1 Comamonadaceae bacterium
AGATCCTGGACTCCATGAACCTGGCGCTGCGCAAGCGCCCGGTGAGCACGGAGCAGATCGACGCGGCCATTGAGCGCATCGAAGAAAAAATCCTCAACCTGGGTGTGCGTGAAGTCCAATCCACCCGCCTGGGCGAGTTGGTGATGCGCGAGCTGAAAAAACTCGACAAGGTGGCCTACGTCCGCTTTGCCAGCGTCTACCGCAGCTTCGAGGACCTGGACGACTTCAAGAACCTGGTGGACGAAGTGCGCCGCTGAGGCGGCCGCGCTGCGGCTTATTGCCAGCACTGGGCCACCGTCAGGCCCTGGCCCGTGCGCCCCTTGGCGCCAGTGCTCGCCAGGGTCAGGCTGCCGCAGGCATCCCCGGCCAGAACATCCTGCGGGTCGGCCCGCAGCGTGAACTTCCCCGCCTCCACCCCTTCGAGCCGCAGGCGGTAGCGCGGCTGTCCTTGTGCAGGCACGGCCTGTAGACGCACAGGCAAGGCCGGCGCGGCGCCGCTGGCCGTGGTGTAGCGGCCCTGCACCGCGTAATAGCGCTCCATGAACTGCTGCGCCTCCAGCAGCGCCGCCGCAGCCTCGGCCCGGTGGCTGCGGCGCACATGGCTCTGGTAACTGGGCCACGCTACTGACACCAACAGGCCCGTGATCAGCAGCACGGTCATCAGCTCGATCAGGCTGAAACCCCGGCGGAAAAAACGGCGTGCAAGGTGCATGGCTTACCTCAGCGGGGGCACCACCAGGCGGCGCTGCACGCGGTTGCGCACCGCGCCCTCGTGGATGAGCAGGATCGACTGCAGCCAAGCGGCGCTGCCGCCCAGGGTGGCGCCCGTGCTCGCCTCGCCCCGCCAGTCGGGGCTCAGGCCCCGGGCTGTGACCACCAGCAAGTGCACGCTCTCCAGCGGCTGCTTTTCCGCCAGGCACAGCGGCACAGGCCCCGGGCCACCTGCCAAAGCCGGAGCTGCCCACCACGAGGCCGGTGGCGACGACAGATTGCCAGGCGCCCAGCGGGCAGCCTGCGCCCAGGCCGGAGCAGGGGCCGCAGCCACGGGCAAGGCCGCCTCCCTGAGCGCCGGCACACGCTCGGCGTCGGGCAAGAGCAACTGCGCCTCACAGTAGCGCAGAGCCGCCTCGGCCGACTGCAGGGCCATGCCCTGCATGCGCCAGCTCATGCCCACCTTCTCCGTGCCACTGCTGGCCCGCAAGGCCTGGGACGAGGCCAGCGCCAAGGCGCCCAGCAAGATGAGCACCATCACGAGGCTGAAGCCTTGCTGGCCAGGCCGCTGCACGTCCTTCATCTCAAGCGCCGCTGCGGTTGCGCAGGGCCACCGTGGTGTGAAAGGCTCGGCGCAGCCTGCGGTCCACCGAGGTCTGGGTGACACCGTCGCAGTCGAGGTAGGTGGCGGCATCCTCGGCAGCCAGCACGGCGTCGGTGCTGCGCATCAGCAGGCACAGGCGCACGCTGCGCACCCGTGCAAAGCTGATCACCTGCGAGGCGCGCACATAGCGGGCAGGCAGCTCGGCCTCCGAGGACTGTGCCTCGGCGAACCACAAGGCCAGGGCCTCGACGTTGTCCACCAGAGGCTGGCCCGGATTGCCCAGTTGGCTGGCGCAGCGCAGCTCGCTGCGCCCTTGGCTGATCGCCACGTACCAGCGGTTGGAGGTGAAGTAGCCGCCGGCGCTGGCGTTCAGGCCATTGCCCAGGCAATCAGAGGGTCGGGTGCTGCCCGACAGCGGCACGGTGTTGAATTCGTCGGCCTGGTAGCGCACCTCGAAGGCGGCTGTGCTGCCACTGCCGGCGCACAGCGCCTCGGTGGTGCTGGCCGGCGACACAAAACCGGCATCGCAGGCCCTCAGCGGGGGCTCAGACTGCAGCGCGGTCTGCCAGCGCGGCTTGCCGTCGGCGCCCTGCACCAGGGCCTGGGGCCGGGCATAGCCGGCCATCATCAACTCGGAGCTCAGCAGCTGCAGGGCGATCTGCGCGTCCTCGGTCATCTGGGACTGGGCGGCCTGCAGCCGCGCGCTCTGGCCCGTAGCCACGTACTGCGCCGCCACCGCGGCCACGATCACCAAGCCCAGCGCCAGACCCACCAAGCATTCCAGCAGGCTCAAGCCCCGGCAGGGCACGACCCGGGCACGAAGCACGCGCGGCCTCACCAGAGCACCCGAAGGTAAATGCAACGCACGCCGGTGGCGGCGTCAACGGTCAGGCCCGGCGGGCACTCGGCCGCCCCAAGGGCCTCGTCAAGCGAGCCTGGCAGGGGATCCTTCCAAGCCACCCAGACCTCGGCCTGGGACTGCAGCGCATCGACCCGCACCAGCGCTGCAGCCGAGGGCAGCGCCCGCCGCAGCAGGCTGCGCCACTGCGCAGCATCGGCCTGTGCAAACTGCGCTGCTGAACACACCGTCAGGGCACCGTCACAGGCACTCGCCATAGGATCTGCCGCCTCACCTTGCTGGGCTGCCCAGCTGCGCTCGAGCTGGTAGGCGCTGGCCGCGCCCTCCTGGCCCGGCACACCGGCCCGGTTGGCCCGCAGCCGCTCGGCCAGGTCAGCGGCCAGCTGCATGGCCTGCACCCGGTGCTGACTCATGCGCCCCAGGCGCAGGGCCGCCGCATGCGAGCTGGCCAGCGCCAGCACCGCCACGCTGGCCAGCACGAGGGCCACCAGCACCTCCACCAGCATGAAGCCGGTCACCGAACGACGGGACAGGGGCTTCAGCTGCATTGGCTGGCACCCTCGGGCCGCAGCGTGGGCCGGCCCTGGCTGGAGATGCACACCACCCGCAGGAGGGCAGCGCCGCCTTGGGGCGTGAACAGGAAGGTCTGGCTCGCCGCCTTGGCCCAGCCGGTGGGCTGGTAGCTGAAGATGGTCTTGTCATTGTGGGGCGCCAGACTGGCCACCGATGCCAGGCCGGCCAGCTGCGCTTGCACCCGGATCAGCTCCTCACCGGCGTCGAGGCGGCGGTTGGCGTCGCGGTCCACGAACACGATCCAGCCCTCGCGCCAGACCGCTGTGCCCTGGCAGGACTGGCCGTCGCTGGAAGCGCACACGGCCACCACAGCCGAACGCTTGACCGCCTCGCTGCGCGCGAGCCGCAGATCGGCCACCAAGGCCTCGGCGCTGGACTGCAGCGAGCGCCTGCTCAAGACCGTGCTCCAGGACGGCAGGGCCAGACCCGCGAGCACAGCCACCAGACCGAGCACCACGAGCAGCTCGAGCAAGGTAAAACCCCGCACCAAGGGCAGGCCAAGCGACTGAGGTGAGGGCCATGGGCCAGGGCAGGTCATCGCCCCATGCTAGGGAGCAGCCCCTCGGGTGTCGCGTAAATTGTGATTAGGCCCCCCACACGACACGCCAAGCCGCCAACTGGACCCGGGCGATACACTTGCTCGCCCTTTCCCCCCCCTCCCGCATGATCGACCGCGCCCTCGCCCTGGCCGCCCAGGCCCGCTTGCTGGCCCCACCAAACCCGGCCGTCGGCTGCGTGCTGGTGAGTGCCGACGGCCAGGTGCTGGGCGAAGGCCACACCCAGCGCGCCGGTCAGGCCCATGCCGAGGTGATGGCGCTGCGCGATGCCGCCGGCAAAGGGCGCGACGTGCGTGGCGCCACGGCCTACGTCACCTTGGAGCCCTGCGCCCACCAAGGCCGCACTGGCCCATGCTCGAACGCGCTGGTCGAGGCTGGCATCGCAAGGGTCGTCGCCTCCCTGCAAGACCCCAACCCGCTGGTAGCTGGCCAGGGCTTTGCCCGGCTGCGTGCGGCGGGCGTGCAGGTGGAGGTGGGCCCCGGCGCTGAGCAGGCGCGTGAGCTCAATCTGGGGTTTTTCAGCCGCATGGTGCGCGCTCGCCCCTGGGTGCGCCTGAAGGTAGCGGCCTCGCTCGACGGCACCACGGCCCTGGGCAATGGCCAGAGCCAGTGGATCACCTCGCCCGAGGCCCGCGCCGACGGCCATGCCTGGCGCGCCCGGGCCTCGGCCGTGCTCACGGGCATTGGCACGGTGCTGGCCGACGACCCCCGCCTGGATGTGCGCCTGGCGCAGACCCCCCGCCAGCCCGTGCGCGTGGTGGTCGACAGCGGCCTGCAGATGCCGGCCACCGCCCGCCTGTTCGAGGCCGAGGGACCGGTGTGGCTCTATACCGCCACCGACGATGCGGCCCGCCGCCAGGCCCTTGCCGACCGGGGCGCACAAGTCATGCACCTGCCCGACACCCAAGGCAAGGTGGACCTGGCCGCCATGCTCGAAGACCTGGCCCGCCGTGAGATCAACGAGGTGCATCTGGAGGCCGGCAGCAAGCTCAACGCCTCCTTCTTGCGCGCCGGCCTGGTCGATGAGCTGCTGGTCTACCTGGCACCCCGCCTGCTGGGGCCGGGCCAGGGCCTGCTGGCCCTGCCGGCGCTGAGCTCCCTGGACGAGGGCACGGCCCTGGAATTCCTCGACTGCCAGCGTGTCGGGCCGGACCTGCGCATCCTTGCCCGCCTGCCCGGCCGCGACGCCTTCTGAGGCCCTCTGAGGCCTGCAGCCAAGGGCTTGCGGCCCCGCCCCGGCGATGCACGGCAATTCCCTGCGAAAATAGCCGGATGTTCACCGGCATCATCACCGGCGTGGGGCGCATCGCCGCCATCCACGCACTTGGCAGCTCTTTGGATCACGGCAAGCGACTGACCATCCAAACCCCCCCGTCCTACCTGGACGACGTGGGCCTGGGTGACAGCATCGCACTCAACGGGGCCTGTATGACAGTGACCTCCATGAAACCGCAGGCCCTGGAGTTCACCATCGACATCTCGGCCGAATCGCTGGCCAAGACCGCTGGCTTGGACCAGGTCGGCCCCATCAACCTCGAAAAAGCCCTGCGCGCCCACGACCGCCTGGGCGGTCACATCGTCTCGGGTCACGTCGATGGCATCGGCACCGTGCTGCGCTTCGAACCCGTGGGCGAAAGCTGGGAACTCCTCATCCATGCGCCGCAGGCCCTGGCCAAGTACCTGGCCTACAAGGGCTCTATCACCGTCAACGGCGTGAGCCTGACGGTCAACCGCGTAACCGACGTGCCGGCCAGCCACCCGCAGGGCCTGGGCACCGAGATCAGCATCAACCTCATACCGCACACCGTGCAGAACACCGCCCTCGGGCAGCTCGGGGCTGGCTCACCGGTCAACCTCGAGATCGACCTGATCGCCCGCTACGTGGAGCGCATGCTCCAGGACAGCAGAAAGCCCGCCCAGCCATGAACGCCGCCACCCCCCTGCCCGCTTCCGTGGCCATTTCGCCGGTCCAGGAGATCGTTGCCGAGCTGGCAGCCGGCCGCATGGTCATCCTCATCGACGAGGAAGACCGCGAGAACGAAGGTGACCTGGTGCTGGCGGCCGACCACGTCACGCCCGAGGCCATCAACTTCATGGCCAAGTTCGGCCGTGGCCTGATTTGCCTGACGCTCACGCGCGAGCGCTGCGAGCGGCTCTTGCTGCCGCCCATGGTCAGCCGCAACGGCACCAAACATTCCACCGCCTTCACCGTCTCGATCGAGGCGGCCGAGGGCGTGACCACCGGCATTTCGGCCGCCGACCGGGCCCGCACCGTGCAGGCCGCTGTAGCGCGCCATGCCCAGCCCACCGACCTGGTGCAGCCCGGCCACATCTTTCCGCTGCAAGCCGTCGATGGCGGCGTGCTCATGCGCGCCGGCCACACCGAGGCTGGCTGCGACCTGGCGGACATGGCCGGCTGCTCTCCGTCGGCCGTGATCTGCGAGATCATGAAGGACGACGGCACCATGGCCCGCCTGCCCGACCTCATGGTGTTCGCGGCCGAACACGGCCTGAAGATCGGCACCATCGCCGACCTCATCGAGCACCGCAGCCGCGATGAGTCGCTGATCGAGCACCTGGGCAGCCGCGCCATGCACACCATGTGGGGCGAGTTCACTGCCCACGCCTACCGCGACCGTCCCAGCGGCAGCCTGCACCTGGCCCTGGTCAAGGGGCAGTGGACAGCTGAAGAATCGGTGCCCGCGCGTGTGCACGAGCCGCTGTCCTTGCTCGACGCCCTGGAAACCGGCCGGCCCATGCACTCCTGGAGCCTGGACGAGGCGCTGGCCCACATCCAGCGCGAAGGCCGCGGCGTGGCCGTGCTGCTCAACTGCGGGGAGAGTGCCGAGCAGTTGCTGGCCCAGTTCGAGGGCCGCGCCACCGCCAGCCAGGCACCCACGCGCGGCCGCATGGACCTGCGCACCTACGGCATCGGCACGCAGATCCTGTTGCAAAGCGGCGTGCGCAAGATGCAGCTCATGGGCAACCCGCGCCGCATGCCCAGCATGGCCGGCTTTGGCCTGGAAATCACGGGCTACCTCAGCAAGACCGACGCCCAAGCCGCCGCCCAGGCTTGAAACCGACCCAGCAGGACACACGCATGCAAGCAGCAGACAAAGGCCAGGCCCAGCACCTGGACGGACAGGGCCTGAAAATCGGCATCGTCCAGGCACGCTTCAATGAAAGCATCACCAACGCCCTCGCGCAGGCCTGCACCACCGAGCTCAAGGCCTTGGGCGTGAGCGACATCACGCACGTGCAAGTACCGGGCGCCCTGGAAGTGCCCCTGGCCTTGCAGGCCCTGGCCGAGCACGACGAATTCGATGCCCTGGTGGCGCTGGGCTGCATCATCCGCGGCGAGACCTACCATTTCGAGCTGGTGGCCAACGAAAGCGGCTCGGCCGTCACGCGCATCGGCCTGGACTACAAGCTGCCGATTGCCAACGCCATCCTCACCACCGAGAACATGGCGCAGGCCGTGGCCCGTCAAGACGAAAAAGGCCGTGATGCAGCCCGCGTGGCCGTCGAGATGGCTTGCCTGCTCGAGCGCCTGAACTGATCGATTCATGACCACTGCCCCCAAGAAACGCCCCCCGCAAAGCCGTACCGGCCTGACCGACACCGGCGTACGCAAGGCCGCCGACAAGTCGGCCCGCACCCGCGCCCGGGAATTCGCGCTGCAGGCGCTCTACCAGCACCTGGTCGGGCGCAACGAGGCCAGCGCCATTGACAGCTTCACGCGCGACCTGATCGGCTTTCACAAGGCCGATGCCGCGCACTTCGATGCGCTGCTGCACGGCTGCGTCGAATCGGCCGAGGCGCTCGATGCGCTGATCACGCCGCACCTAGACCGCAAGATGGCGGAAATCTCCCCCGTCGAGCACGCCATCCTCTGGATCGGTGCCTATGAATTCCAGAACGCGCTGGACGTGCCCTGGCGCGTGGTCATCAATGAGTGCATCGAGCTGGCCAAGGCCTTCGGTGGCACGGATGGCTACAAGTGGGTCAACGGCGTGCTCAACCAGTTGGCACCGCTCATTCGCGAGCAGGAAGTGGCGCGCGATAAGGCGCGCTGAAAGCCCCATCGGCCATGGACCGCTTGTCCCGCATGCCCCGCCTGGCCAGCCGCGCGCAGCGGATCGAGTCTTTTTATGTGATGGAAGTGACCAAGGCCGCCGCCGCCCTGGCCGCCGCTTCGGGGCCTGGCGAGCGCCCCATGGTCTACCTCAACATCGGTGAGCCGGACTTCACAGCCCCGCCCCTGGTGCAGGAGGCCGCCGCCCGTGCCATCCATGACGGGCTGACGCAATACACACCTGCGCTGGGCCTGGAGCCCTTGCGCGAGCGCATCAGCCAGTGGTACCTCACGCGCTTTGGCGCGCAGGTCAGTCCCTCGCGCATCGTGGTCACCGCCGGGGCGTCAGCTGCCCTGCAACTGGCTTGCCTGGCCCTCATTGAAGCCGGCGATGAGGTGCTGATGCCCGACCCCAGCTACCCCTGCAACCGGCATTTCGTGGGCAGCGCTGAAGGCCGCGCCGTGCTGCTGCCCACCACGGCAGCGCAGCGCTTCCAGCTCTCGGCCGAGGCGGTTGAAAAAGCCTGGAATGCGCGCACCCGCGGTGTGCTGCTGGCCTCGCCCTCCAACCCCACGGGCACCTCCATCGCGCCGGCAGAGCTGGAGAAGCTGCACAGCCTGGTGCACGAGCGTGGGGGCGTCACCCTGATCGACGAGATTTACCTGGGCTTGAGCCATGAGGCCGAGTACGGACAGACCGCCCTGGCCCTGCCCGAGCCGCTCCAGGAAAGCCTGGTGAGCATCAACAGCTTCAGCAAGTACTTCCACATGACAGGCTGGCGCCTGGGCTGGCTGGTGGTGCCCGAAGGCCTCACCCCCGCGGTGGAAAAACTCGCGCAACACCTGTTCATCTGCCCAAGTGCCGTGGCCCAACACGCGGCGCTGGCCTGCTTCGAGCCCGAGAGCCTGGCCGAATACGAAAGCCGGCGCAGTCAGTTCAAGGCCAGACGCGACTACTTCATCCCCGAGCTCGAAAGCCTGGGCTTTGAGGTGCCCGTGCGGCCGGACGGCGCCTTCTACGTCTACGCCGATGTGAGCGCCCTGGTGCAGCGCCTGGGACTGCACCCAGGCCGCCCCGACGGCACGGGCGGGAGCTGGGACCTGGCTTTTGAGCTCATGCAGCGCGCCCGCGTGGTGCTCACCCCGGGCCGAGATTTCGGCCAGGCCGACCCGCAGCGCTACCTGCGCTTTTCCACGGCCAGCAGCCTGGCGCAGTTGCAGGAAGCCGTGGCCCGACTGGAGGTGGTCCTTGGCTGAAGCTGCCTTTCAATGGCCGGTGCGCATCTATTGGGAGGACACCGATGCTGGCGGCATCGTGTTCTACGCCAACTACCTCAAGTTCTTCGAGCGGGCTCGCACCGAGTGGCTGCGCTCCCTGGGCATCGAGCAGCAAGCCCTGCGCGCACAGACCGGGGGCATGTTCGTGGTGAGCGAAACCCAGGCGCGCTATTTGCTTCCTGCGCGGCTCGACGACGAGCTGTGCGTCACGGCCGAGCTGCAGCGCAGCGGCCGCGCGGTGCTGGCCATCCGGCAACAAGCACGGCTGGGCCTGGCTGGACCGCTTCTGTGTGAGGCGACAATACGCATCGCCTGGGTGGAGGCCGCCAGCCTCAAGCCCGGTCGCATTCCCTCCGAGATCCTGCAACGCCTCTGTCCCACCAAACAACCATGAACCAAGACCTGTCCATCGTTAAACTCCTGCTCGACGCCAGCTGGGTGGTGCAGGCCGTGGTCCTTATCCTGCTGGGCATGTCGGTCGCCAGCTGGACTGCCATCCTGCGCAAGGTTTTTGCGCTCAAGCGCATGGCTTCGCTGAACGACGAGTTCGACCGCGAGTTCCGGTCGGACATCAGCCTGAACAGTCTCTACAGCGCAGCCGTTCAAAACGCCCGCTCCAGTGGGCCCATGGAGCGCATCTTCGCCAGCGGCTGGCGCGAATACCAAAAACTGCGCGAGCGCCGTGTCACCGATGCCGGCACCCTGCTCGATGGCGCCCGCCGCGCCATGCGTGTGAGCTACCAACGTGAAATGGACGCGGTGGAATCCAACCTGTCCTTCCTGGGCACCGTGGGCTCGGTCTCGCCCTACGTGGGCCTCTTTGGCACGGTCTGGGGCATCATGCATGCGTTCACAGGCCTGGCCGCTCTGGAGCAAGTGACGCTGGCCACCGTCGCGCCTGGCATCGCTGAGGCGCTGGTGGCCACGGCCATTGGCCTGTTCGCCGCCATTCCGGCGGTGATTGCCTACAACCGCTTCGCGCACGACATTGACCGCGTGGCCAACCAACTCGACACCTTCATCGAAGAGTTCTCCAACATCCTGCAGCGCAACTTGGGCACCCTCCCCGCTGCGCACTGACGAAAGCACGCCATGCCCAGCCTCAAGGCCCGCGGCCGCGGCCGCCGCACCATCAACGAGATCAACATGGTCCCGTTCATCGACGTGATGCTGGTGCTGCTGATCATCTTCATGGTCACGGCGCCGCTGATCACGCCCAGCATGATTGCCCTGCCCCGCGTGGGCCAGGCTGCGGCCCAGCCGGCCAAGTCCATCCAGGTGCTGCTCTACAAGAACGAGCGCATCGAAATCCGCTCTGAAGGCTCGCCCCAGCCGGCCACGTTGGCCAGCGTCGGCGAGGCCGTCAAGCGCCTGCAGGGCAATGCAGCCCAGGCGGATCAGGCCACCCCGGTGGTGATCAGCGCCGACAAGTCCCTCAAGTACGAGACCGTGGTCGGCGTATGGGATGCCCCTACCAAGGCCGGCGTGAGCCGGATTGCCCTGTCGGTGCAGAGCAGCCGCTGAACCACAACGAGCCGCGCAGCATGAGCCCCCACAGCGACCACAGCGACCACACTGATTTGGCCCCTCCCCCCGAGTCGGGCGCGGGGCGTGCCGTGGTGCTGTCGGTGCTGGCGCACCTGGTGCTGGCCCTGGCGCTGACCTGGGGCGTGAGCTGGACGACCAGCACGCCGCAGGTGGCTTTCAACGCCCCGATGTGGTCATCTACGGTGCAGGAGGCCGCACCCGCCGCCAGCGATCCCCCGCCCGCACCTCCCCCACCCCCCCCCCCGCCCGCCCCCGAACC
>CANGYC010000062.1 GCA_947457975.1 Comamonadaceae bacterium
AGCCCGGCATGCCCTACCTGGACGTGGTACGCCGCGTCAAGGACGAGTTCCGCATTCCCACCTTCGCCTACCAAGTGTCTGGCGAGTACGCCATGCTCAAGGCCGCGGCGCAGAACGGCTGGCTGGACCACGACGCCGTGATGATGGAAAGCCTGCTGGCCTTCAAACGGGCGGGCGCCGACGGCATCCTCACCTACTTCGCCCTGGACGTGGCGCGCAAGCTCAAGGGCTGAGCCCGGCCGTCATCGGCACACGCAGCTCGCGCAAAGCCAGGTCGGGCCTGGCGCGGCCGGCGCTCAGACCAGGTGCTTGCCGAAGAAGGCCAGGGTGCGCTCGCGCGCGAGCTTGGCGGCGGCGGCATCGTGGGAGCCGCGCTGGTCGCAGTTGAAACCATGGTCGGCGGCGTACACATGCACCTGCACGCCAGGCTGCGCTTTCTTGAAGGCCTCCACCGTCTCCAGTGGAATCCAGTGGTCGCGCTCGCCGAAGTGCGCCACGGTCGGGCAGCGGGGCTGACGGGCCGCCTCGGCCGGGGTGGTGACCCCGCCGCCGTAGTAGGCCACGGCCGCGCTCAGGCCGGGCACGGCACAAGCCGAACGCCAGGTGAGCAGGCCGCCCCAGCAGTAACCCACGATGCCGACCTTGCCGGCGCGCGCGGCGTAGGCCACGGCCGCCTCGATGTCGCGCAGCACACCGGGCACAGGCAGGGCCTCCACCGCGGTCTTGAGCGCCATGCCAGCACCCATGTCTTCCGGCGTGTAGCCCAGCTCCACCTCGGGCTTGACCCGGTGAAAGGTGGCAGGCGCCACCGCCAGATAACCGTCGGCCGCGTAGCCGTCAGCGACCGAGCGGATGTGCGAGTTCACGCCGAAGATCTCCTGCAGCACCACGACCGCGCCCTTGGGCGTGCCGGCCGGTTCGGCCACGTAGGCCGGGAAGCTCAATCCGTCGGAAGCAGTGAGGTTGATGAACTGGCCCATGGAAACTCCTTGAATGGGGATGGTTGAGAAAGAAAAGGCGCTCAGGCGGCCAGGCGCCGCTCGACAAAGTCCAGGCGGTCCTGACCCCAGAAGATTTCACCGTCGATCACGTAGCTGGGGGCGCCGAACACACCGATGTCGATGGCCTGGCGGGTGTTGGTGTCGTAGGCCTGCTGCACCTCGGGGCGGCGCGCGACGTCCAGCCAGGCTGCCGGCAGCCCCTGCTCCTGCAGCAGCTGCGCCAGGGTGTCGGTGCTGGCGATGTCGCGCTCCTGCTCCCACACGGCACGGAACACCGCGCCGCTCAATTTCAGGGCAGCCTCCGCACCGCCTTCCAATTGGGCCGCGATGATGAGCCGGGCCGCCTCATCACCGGCCACGGGGAAGAAACGCGGCTGCACGTTCATGGGCAGGCCCAGGTGGTCACGAAAGCGCGCCAGCTCCACCAGGCGGTAGGCCTGGCGCTGGGGCGGCCGCTTGGCCAGGGGCAGTCCGCCCGAGGCGGCAAAGATCTGACCGTAATCGGCCGGCCTCACCTGCACCTGTACACCGGCGGCGCGGGCCAGCGCGACAAAGCGCTCGTGCCCAAGGTAAGTCCAGGGGCTCTGGGGCGTGAAGTAGTAATCAATGTGGCGCATGGACTGTCTCCGTGAAGTGTTCTTGTGCGGCCGGGCCGCAATGTCTGGATTCTTGCAGAAGCCGCCCGGGTCCCGGAGCGGTCGACCTTTGCCACAATCGCCCAGCCGGCAACTGGCCGGCGCCCCAGGCTCGCGCCATCACTGCAGACCATGAGCGACAACGTTTTCGACTACATCATCGTCGGTGCCGGCACCGCCGGCTGCCTGCTGGCCAACCGCCTGAGTGCCGACCGCAGCAAGCGCGTGCTGCTCATCGAAGCCGGGCGCAAGGACGACTACCACTGGATCCACATCCCGGTGGGCTACCTCTACTGCATCGGCAACCCGCGCACGGACTGGCTCTACCAGACCGAGCCGGCCACGGGCCTCAATGGCCGCGTGCTGCGCTACCCACGCGGCAAGACCCTGGGCGGCAGCTCCAGCATCAACGGCATGATCTACATGCGCGGGCAGGCACGCGACTATGAGCGCTGGGCCGAGGTCACGGGCGAAGACGCCTGGCGTTGGCAGAACGTGCTGGCCGACTTCAAGCGCCACGAAGACCACTACCGCCTGGACGAGGGCGCCCCGCCGGTGAGCGAGGCCTTCCGCGCCTTGCATGGCCACAAGACGCCACCGACGGCCGAGCAGCGGCGCGTCAATGGCATGCACGGCGGCGAATGGCGCGTGGAAAAGCAGCGCCTGCGCTGGGACATCCTCGACGACTTCGCCCGTGCAGCGCAGGAAGCCGGCATTCCCGCCACCGAGGATTTCAACGGCGGCGACAACGAAGGCGTGAGCTACTTCGAAGTGAACCAGCGCCGGGGCTGGCGCTGGAACACGGCCAAGGCCTTTCTGCGCCCCACCTGCTACGGGCGGCCCAACTTCGAGATGTGGACCAGCGCCCAGGTCAACCGCCTGCTGCTGCAAGACCAGGCCGACGGCCAGCCGCGCTGCACCGGCGTGCAGGTCTGGACCGGCGCTGAAATGACGCAGGCCCTGGTGGCTCCCGGCGGCGAGGTGATCCTGAGCGCCGGCAGCATCGGCTCGCCGCAAATCCTGCAGCTCTCGGGCATCGGCCCGGCCGAGCTGCTGGCGCGCCACGGCATCGCGGTGCGCCGCGCGCTGCCCGGCGTGGGCGCCAACCTGCAGGACCACCTGCAGATCCGATCGGTCTACAAGATCAAGCCACCCCAGGGCGGGCAGGCCACGCTCAACACGATCGCGGCCTCGCCCTGGGGGCGGCTGAAGATCGGCCTGCAGTACGCGCTCAAGCAAAGCGGCCCCATGAGCATGGCGCCCTCTCAACTGGGGGCCTTCACGCGCTCGAGCCCCGAGCAGCCCCACGCGAACATCCAGTACCACGTGCAGCCGCTCTCGCTGGACGCCTTCGGCGAGCCCCTGCATGCCTTTGACGCCTTCACGGCCAGCGTGTGCAACCTCAACCCCACGAGCCGCGGCACGGTGGAAATCCGCAGCGCCGACTTCCAGGACGCACCGCTGATTGCGCCCAACTACCTGAGCACGCCAGAAGACCGACTGGTGGCCGCGCAGTCGCTGCGCGTGACGCGCCGCATCGTGGGCCAACAGGCGCTCTCACACTGGCAGCCTGAGGAATTCAAGCCCGGCCCGCAATACCAAAGCGACGAGGACCTGGCCCGACTGGCCGGCGACATCGCCACCACCATCTTCCATCCGGTGGGCACCACGCGCATGGGCCGGGCCGACGACGAGCAGGCCGTGCTCGATGCACACCTGCGCGTGCGCGGCGTGGCGGGCCTGCGCGTGGTCGACGCCGGGGCCATGCCCTTTATCACCAGCGGCAACACCAACTCGCCCACGCTCATGATGGCCGAGAAGGCGGCGGCCTGGATTCGCACGGGCGACCAGGGCCTGCCCGGCTGGGGTAAGTCCTAGGCGGTGGGTCTCGAAGGCAGAGCTATATTGCGCTGCATCACAGCTTGTCCTGTACAGGCTGTCGAGGAGCCGAGGAGACACACAAGCACAGGTCTGTCCACAGACCCACGAGTCCGCGAACAGGACTTCACAAGAGATTGACCGAGACAGCCCAACAGGCTGAATCCAAAAAAGCGCCGGCAACCCCGGCGCTTTTTGCTTGTGTACCTGCGCGTTCTCAAGCCCTGCGAGCTCGGGCCAGCTCTAGAGCGGGTGAGACAATCGAATGGATGGAACTGTTCCTTGTCGCCTGCGCTTCGCTGTTGGCCGGCTTTGTCGACTCGATCGTGGGCGGCGGCGGCCTGGTGCTGCTGCCGGCCCTCTTTGCCGCCTTCCCGAGCACCCATCCGGCCACGCTGCTTGGCGTGAACAAGAGCGCCTCGCTCTGGGGCACGGCGGTGGCCACCGTGCAGTATTCGCGGCGCGTCACCATGGACTGGCGCATGCTGCTGCCGGCAGCGGCACTGAGCCTGGCCGGCTCGCTGGTCGGTGCCTGGCTGGTCACCATGGTGTCGCCCGAATTTCTGCGTAAGGTGCTGCCCGGGGTGCTGCTGGTGGTGCTGATCTACACGCTGGCCAAGAAGGAACTCGGGCGCCACCATGCGCCACGCCTACAGGGCTGGGCTCAGACCGCCACCGCAGGCGGCATCGGCCTGGCCATGGGGTTTTATGACGGCTTCTTCGGGCCGGGCACCGGCAGCCTGCTGGTGTTTCTCTTCGTGCGCCTGCTGGGCTATGACTTCCTGCACGCCTCGGCCTCAGCAAAGCTGCTCAACAGCTGCAGCAATTTCGCCGCTCTGACCTTGTTCGCCTTCAAGGGCCACATCTGGTGGCACTACGCCCTGGCCCTGGCGCTGGCCAATGTGATCGGGAGCCTGCTGGGCACACGCATGGCCCTCAAGCATGGCGCCGGCTTTGTGCGCTGGGTCTTCGTGTTGGTGGTGGGCGTGCTGATCCTCAAAACCGGCTACGACGCCTTCCTGCGCTAAAGCGCAAACAGAGCCTGAGGCCGCCGTCAGCGGCGGGATGCCCCGTTGGCTGCTCCGGCGGGGCTGGTCGAGCTGGTGAAGGCTGAACCAGCGGAAGCCACATTCGTGGGCGCAGCGACGGCACCCAGGGGGGCCACAGGTACACGCGTGCCTGCAGCAGACTCAGCGCCAGGCACAGGCAGGGACTTGCCCATGACGTCCAGCGCAGCGGCGACGCGCAGCTTGCCGATGGGGGCCTGGGCCAGGCCCTTTTGCACCGCAGCGATGTCCTCCTCGCTGGGGTAGAGCCCCTGAAGCAGGTAGTCAAACACGCGGCGCGCAATCGGCGCAGCATGTGCGGCACCAAAGCCGGCGTTCTCCACCACCACGGCCAGAGCCACCTGCGGGTCATCGACCGGCGCGAAAGCCATGTAGAGCGAGTGGTCGCGCTGGTGCTCCTCCATCTTGCCGGCGTTGTACTTGTCTTTCTGGCCGATGGTCACGGCCTGCGCGGTGCCCGTCTTGCCCGCGCTGAGGTAGGACGCCCCGGCAAAGACGCGCGCCGAGGTGCCTTCCTGGGTCACCCCCAGCAGGGCGCGCTTGAGGATGGCGATGTGCTCGGGCCGATAGCCCAGCTGCACAGGCGCCGGGCGCTCCACCGGAATGAGCTGGCGCGTGAGGCTGTCCTGCGTGGCGACTACCAGATGGGGCTTGTGCTGCACGCCGCCATTGGCCAGGCTGGCTGTGGCCTGGGCCAGCTGCAGCATGGTGAAGCTGTTGTAACCCTGGCCGATGCCCAGCGAAATGGTCTCGCCGCCGTACCACTTCTGCTGCTCGGGGCGCTTGTAGGTGCGGCGCTTCCACTCCTGGTTGGGCAGCACGCCACGCACCTCGCCAAAGATGTCGATGCCCGTGGCCTGGCCAAAGCCCAGTGGCTTCATGAAATCGTGGATGGCGTCCACGCCCAGTTCATTGGCCAGGGAGTAGTAGTACACATTGCTGGACTTGACGATGCTCAGGTGCATGTCGACAGGGCCCAGCGCATCGCCGTGGCTGCGGAACTGGTGGCCGCCGTAGTTCCAAACGCCCGTGTCATTGATCACCTGGCCGGCCTGGCGCTTGCCCAGCTCCAGCGCCGCCATGGCCATGAAGGGCTTGTAGGTCGAGCCGGGTGGGTAGGTGCCGCGCAGGGCCCGGTTGAGCAGCGGTTTGTCAATGGACTCGTTCAGGGCCGCCCAGCTGTCGACGTCGATGCCCTCGACGAACAGGTTCGGATCGAAGGTGGGCTTGCTCACGAAAGCGAGCAATTCGCCCGTCTTGGGGTTGATAGCCACCAAGGCGCCACGCCGATTACCAAACAGGGTCTCGACGAGCTTTTGCAGCTTGATGTCGATCGACAGCTTGACCGTGTCGCCCGGGGTGGCGGGGCTGCTGGCCAGGCGCCGCACGGCGCGGCCACCGGCCGAAGTCTCGACCTGCTCCACACCGGTGGTGCCATGCAGCTTCTTTTCGTAGCTCTGCTCGACGCCGAGCTTGCCGATGTAGTCGGTGCCACGGTAATTGCCGCTCTCGTCTTCTTCCTCGATGCGCTCTTTTTCACGCTGGTTGATGCGGCCGATGTAGCCCACCACGTGGCTGGCGAGATCGCCATAAGGGTAGCTGCGAAACAGCCGCGCCTTGATGTCCACCCCGGGGAAGCGAAAGCGCTGCGCGGCAAAACGCGCCACCTCTTCGTCAGTGAGCTTGGTGCGGATGGGCAGCGACTCAAAGCTCTTGAACTCCTCGCGCAGGCGCTTGAAGCGGCGCTTGTCGCGTGGGCTGATTTCCAGCACCTCGGAGAGGCCCTCGATGGTGGCCTCCAGGTCGGTCACGCGCGAGGGCGTGATCTCCAGCGTGTAGGCCGAGTAGTTGGTGGCCAGCACCACGCCATTGCGGTCGGTGATCAGGCCGCGGTTGGGCACGATGGGCACGATGGCCGTGCGGTTGTTTTCGGCTTGTTCGTCGAAGTGCTCATGCCGGATGACCTGCAGGTAGACCAGGCGCAGGGCCAGCAGGCCAAAGCACAGCAACACCACCAGGCTGGCCGCCATCACCCGCCCGCGAAAGTGGGATAACTCCGCCTCGATGTTGCGCAGGGTGGTCATGGACAGGGGGTCAGAGTGGCCGGTTCTCGTCCGGATCATGCGCCCGGTGCTGGGGCAGCAACAAGAGCACGGTGATCACGGGCCACAGCAGGGCCTGCAGCAAGGGCGCCAGCCAGAAGGACCAGCCGGGAAAGGCGTCGCCGCTGATGAGGCGAATGGCCAGGTCCAGAACGTGCGCGGCCATCAGCAGGGGGAGCACCTGGAGGGCCTGCGAGCTCACCGGGAACCACAGGATGCGCCGGTGGACCATGATGGCCAGAAAGCTCAGCCCCGTGTAGACCAGCGCATGCTGGCCCAGCAGGCCTGCGCGGTGCACATCGACCAGCAGCCCGAAGACAAACGCCGCCCCAATGCTGATGCGCAGCGGCTGGTGCACCGTCCAAAACACCAGCACCAAGGCCAGCAGGTCGGGGCGCCAGGGCTGCCGCCCCAGGGGCAGCATGTCCAGCAGCAAGGCAGCGCACAGGCTGAACCAGATGAAGGCCGGGCTGGCCGGCAGCAACAGGGGCTGCCCACTGCGCATGATCATGGCTTGGCCTCCTTGCCACGGGGCGGGCCTTTGGGGGCCGCCTTGGCAGGTGCGGCTTCTTCCTTGGGCGGGCGGGCTGGCAATTGCGATGTCAGCGGCTGCAGCACCAGCACATGGCGGGCGCCGCCGGGCAGGGCCAGGGGCTTGCAGTAAATGCGGGCAAAAGCGGTCTCCACCCGGCGCTCGATGCGGTCCACCTTGGCCACGGGCAGGCCCGGGGGGTACACGCCGTCCACGCCGCTGGTGGTGAGCAGATCGCCCTCCTGAACGTCGGCGTTGCTGCCGGTAAAACGCAACTCCAGGCCGTCACCGCCGCCGGACGGGTCGCCGTAGGCCACGCTGCGCAGACCGGTGCGCACGTTCAACACGGGGATGGTGAGGTCGCGGTCCACCACCAGGGTGACTTCGCTGACCAGCGGGTGCACACGCGTGACCTGGCCGAGCACGCCGGCCGCGTCGATCACGGGCGAGCCCAGAGCCAGGCCAGCGAGCTGGCCCTTGTCGATGATGACCTTGCGTGTGTAGGCATCGGCCGCTTCGTAAAGCACCTCGGCGGCGGTGGACGGCGTGGTGAGGCGCCCGCGCAATTCCAGCAACTGCCGCAGACGCTGGTTCTCGATGTCGAGCTGCTCGACCTGGCCGCCGCGCAAGAGCTGGCGGGCCAGCTCACGGCGGGAGGTTTCGGCCTCGGACTGGGCCTGGCCGAGGCTGGCGAAATACTGGCCCACCGCCTGGCTGCCGCGCACCGGCTGCAGGGCCAGCCACTGGAAGGGATGCAGAAGTGTGACGACGGCAGAACGCAGGGGCTGCGTGATGCCAAAGCGGGCATCGGCCACCATCAGGAACAGTGCAAAGGCACTGAAGAACAGCAGCTTGGACAGCGCCGAGGGCCCTTGCTTGAAGAAAGGCGGGGGTGACCGGTCGAGCGTTCCAAGAGGCATGGATCAGACAAGGCCCTGCGCCGCCGGTCGCGGCGACAAGGCAGCTTACTCCGAGGTGAAGATGGGGCCGAGGCGCTCCATGCGCTCCAGGGCAATGCCACAGCCGCGCACCACGCAGGTCAGCGGGTCTTCGGCCACCAGCACGGGCAGGCCGGTTTCTTCGGCCAGCAGGCGGTCGAGGTCGCGCAGCAGCGCACCGCCACCGGTGAGCATCATGCCGCGGTCGGCGATGTCGGCACCCAGCTCGGGGGGGGTTTGCTCCAGGGCGTTCTTCACGGCCGAGACGATGTTGTTCAGCGGGTCGGTCAGGGCTTCCAGGATCTCGTTGCTGGAGATGGTGAAGCTGCGTGGCACGCCCTCGGCGAGGTTGCGGCCCTTGACTTCCATTTCCTTGACTTCCGAGCCGGGGAAGGCCGAGCCGATGTTCTTCTTGATGGCCTCGGCCGTGGGCTCGCCGATCAGCATGCCGTAGTTGCGGCGGATGTAGTTGATGATGGCCTCGTCGAACTTGTCGCCACCCACGCGCACGCTGCCCTTGTAGACCATGCCGCCCAGGCTGATGACGCCGACCTCGGTGGTGCCGCCGCCGATGTCCACCACCATCGAGCCCGAGGCCTCGCTCACCGGCAGGCCGGCGCCGATGGCCGCGGCCATCGGTTCCTCGATGAGATACACCTCCGAGGCGCCTGCGCCCAGGGCCGACTCGCGGATGGCCCGGCGCTCCACCTGCGTGGAGCCGCAGGGCACGCAGATGATGATGCGCGGGCTGGCCTTCATCATCGATCGCGGGTGGACCATCTTGATGAACTGCTTGAGCATCTGCTCGGTGACGGTGAAATCGGCGATCACGCCGTCCTTCATCGGGCGGATGGCCTCGATGTTGCCGGGTACCTTGCCCAGCATGGCCTTGGCCTCGTGGCCCACGGCCTGGATGGTCTTCTTGCCGTTGGGCCCGCCCTCATGGCGGATGGAGACGACCGAGGGCTCGTCCAGCACGATGCCCTTGCCGCGCACGTAGATGAGCGTGTTGGCGGTGCCGAGATCGATGGCGAGATCGGTGGAGAAGTGACTGCGCAGGAAGGCGAACATGGTCGGGACAGGTGTCGCGGCGGGGCCGCTCGGGGGGTCAGGCGGGGTCAGGCGGCGTCAGGCGTACACGTCCAGCCCAACAGGGCGCTTGGATCGCCTCCTTGGGCCATTCGGCGGCGCGCGGGGGCCGTTTCAGGGGAGGGCGGATAATACCGCAGCCCCTCGTACAAACCCCTTTTCCAAGGGCTTGCGGGGGCTGAATTTCCGCGCCTTTGCCGGCCCCCAGACACCGTTTGTCACCCCATGGCCCTTACACCACAGGACGTCCAGCGCATCGCGCATCTGGCGCGCCTTGAACTCTCCGCCCCTGAGCAAGAAGCCTTGCTCGGTCAGCTCAACGGCTTCTTCGGCATCGTCGAGGCGATGAGCCAGGCGGCCACCGGGAACGTACAGCCCCTGTACACGCCCTTGTCCGCGGTGCAGGACGTCACCCTGCGCCTGCGCGAGGACGCGGTGACGGAAGCCGACGAGCGCGAGCGCAACCAGCGCAGCGCCCCGGCGGTGCAGGACGGGCTGTTCCTCGTGCCCAAGGTGATCGAATGAGTGCAACATCTGCAAGCCTTTGTGACATGGGCGTGGCCGAACTGAGCAACGGCCTGGCGGCGGGCACTTTCTCCAGCGAGGACATCACGCGCGAATTGCTGGCGGGGCTGGCCGAGCGCGACCGGTTCGGTGCGTTCCTGGCCATCACCCCCGAAGACATGGCGCTGGCCGAAGCCCGGCGTGCCGATGCCCTGCGCCAAAAAGGCCAGGCCGGGCCGCTGACGGGCGTGCCCGTGGCGCACAAGGACATCTTCGTCACCGATTTCGAGCGCAGCGCGCTGCCTTCGACCGCCGGCTCGAAGATGCTGGCGGGCTACCAGAGCCCCTTCGACGCCAGCGTGGTGGCGCGCCTGGGCCCCGGTTCGCGAGACGGCCGGCTGCCTGGAGCGGGCATGGTGACGCTGGGCAAGCTCAACTGCGACGAGTTCGCCATGGGCTCGGCCAACGAGAACTCTGCCTTCGGCCCCGCGCGCAATCCCTGGGACCTGAGCCGGGTGCCCGGGGGCTCCTCGGGCGGCTCCGCCGCGGCGGTGGCCGCGCGTCTGGTGCCGGCCGCCACGGGCACCGACACCGGGGGCTCCATCCGCCAGCCCGCGGCCTTCTGCGGGCTCACCGGCATCAAG
>CANGYC010000063.1 GCA_947457975.1 Comamonadaceae bacterium
CGGGAAGACGTCCGGGGCCGACAGGTACACGTCGTAGTCACCCGTGGCCGCATCGGCGGGAACGGTCACGCTCACCGCCTGCGCCGTGGAGGCCGTGGCCTGCGGCGTCAGCGTGGCCAGGTTGCCGGCCCGTGCGGTGATCACCGCACCGGTGCTCTTGTGGCGCAACTGCACCACCAGCGCCCGGTCCGAGAACATGCGGGACCAGCCGACGTTGCGCAGGTTCACGCTCAGCGGCAAGGTTCCGCCACGCCACACCTGCGTGTCATGCGTGGCCGAGTCCAGTTGGACGCGGTAGCCCATGAAGCCCGACACCTGCGCGAAGCAGCCGCCCGACTTCCAGGCGTTGATCATGGCCGGGGCGTAGCCGCTGTTCAGCCACGTCAGGTGGTACTGCTTGCCCTCGGTGAGGATGTCGTTGCAGGTGGTGCGCCAAGGGGTCTCGCCCTGGCAGGTCTCCCCGCCAAAGGCGGTCTGGGCCGACAGGGCCTGCACGTAGGGACGCTGCGTGCTGTTCTGGTAAGTGCCGGTGTCGGTGGGGCCTGACAGGAGACAGTCGTTGTGCGCACCGGCACGCTTCTGCTGCGTGGGCGAGGGGTACCACTTCATCAGATCCGCCGGGTAGCGGAAGCCGATCTGCGTCGTGGTCGGCACATTGGCCAGCAGGGCGTCGCGCACGATGGCCCGGTTGATGTCAGCCGTGGTGCAGGTGGTGCTGCCGGCGTTGTAGCCGCAGGAATTGCCCGACTTGGACGAGTGCCATTCGCCCCAGGCGCCGATGAAGCCGGCCCGCATGTGGGGAATGACGTCGGCATTGGCCGCCAGCACCGGCCTGAGCTGCTCCAGGTGACGCTTGATCTGCGCCGCACTGGCGTCATTGCCGGTGGCGCTGAAGTCGTAGTTGAACCACACCGTGGCCTTCATGCCCATGGAACGCAGGCTGGCAAAGCGCGTGTTCAAGGTGCTGAGGAAGGAGGCGGGCAAGTCGCTGGTGCGGTAGCTGTCCAGCTGCACCTTGGCCAGCACCAGGCGCATGCCGGCGTTGTAGCTGGACTGCACGCTGCCGGCGTCAAAGCCGTTGACGAAGTCGTTGCCGGCCCAACCGTAGAAGCCGCGGTCGGGGTTGGGGATGTCGGCGCTGGTGGGGCCGAAGCTCAGGTTGACGGGTGCGGTGGAAGGAGCGGGTGCCGGTGCCGGTGCCGGTGCGGGTGCGGGTGCGGGTGCGGGTGCCGGGGCCGTGCTGGTGGGCACGTACAGGGACCAGAGTGTGGGCGACCACTCCGGCGCGGAGTTCACATTGCAGTCGGTGACCGACAGAGGCGTGGCGATATAGAGCTTGCCCAGACGGGTAACGATGTCGCCCGAGGCATAGCGGGTGGTGGTGTTCCATTCCGAGTAAGCGACAGGCGCTGGTGCGGGTGCGGGTGCGGGTGCGGGTGCGGGTGTGGGTGCTGGCGCTGGTGCGGGTGCGGGTGCAGCGCCACTGACCGCCCCTTCGGCAGTGCGAAAGATGCTCAGGAACTGGTAGGCCGACTGAACCACGCCGGTGTAGTCATTGACCGGCAGCAGGCCAGCCGTGGACTGCGCCTTGTCACGTGTGAAGGCCCAGTAGCCCAGTGTGCCAATGCCGTTGGCTTTGACGAAGTCGGCCACGATCTTGGCATCGGCCAGCGTGAAGACGGTGCCATCGTCGTTCCAGCCGATCATGGGCGTGACACCCATCATCGCGTTGAGTTGCGCCAGCGTCTTGCCTGGGAAGATGGCCTTCATCTGGTCGCGCGTGGCATTGAAGGATGTGATGGTGGCCTGCGACAGGGTGGCCGGGGTGAGCATGGTCTGGATGTTGTTGGCACCAAAGCTCTGCGTCATGGCGTTGACCATGCTCACGCGAACGCCCGCATCCACGGCGCTTTTGACCACCTGCAGCGAGTTGGCGTTAACGCCGCGGAACCAGGCCGACAAGGTGAAGGAGGTGTAGAGGTCCGGGTACTTGGCCTGCAGGCGCAGCAACACGCGGTTGCGGCGGGCCGTGGCATCCACGTTGTTGAGGTTGGCGCCTTCAATGTCCCAGTCAATGCGGCGGGTGCCGGCGTCGACAATGAGCTTGTCCATGAGGGCGAACATCTGGTCATCGGAGCAGGACGTCTCGACGTACACACCATCGGCGCCGCCCATGGAGATGGTGAGCTTGCCACCCTGGCTCACGAACTGGCGGGCATCGGGCAGGCGGCCGACCAGGCTGGCGTCAAGCACGCAGGAGCCGCGTGTGATGCCAAAGGCCAGGGCCGCGTTGTTCAGGCCCAGGTTGGTGCGGGCCTGGGACAAGCTGGGGGCCCACCAGCTCTCCACGTAGGGAAGGATCTCGGCGGCGCGGGCCATCTGGCTGACGCACAGGGCAGCGGCCAGGGCCAGGGTCTTGAGGGGCACGCGGCGGGCTCGTCGCTGGGCAGTGGCTGGGAATACGGGGTGTGACATAGGCTTGAACGTCTCGCGACGCCTCCTTTGAGTTTCAGCAGACATGGCTTCGCCCATCACACGGTCGCCGGCTTTTCCGGCGGGTCCGCGGTCAAGGTGCGGGGGTGGACGCTGATCGGCCACGGCAGGTCTGCCGCGCCGTGCTGCAGAGGTGAGCTCAGCGTTGGAATGAATGCTAGTAGGAAGCTTCTGACTCGTCTGTAGGAGGCGGGGGCCCCAAACGTAAGAGAGTCCTTCGGTGCTTACAGTGCCACCGCCACAGTCGAGCAGAAGTTACGGCTCGACACCTCTTGGTGCCGCGCTACAGAGCGATGCCCGGCCCTTGCACGGGCTCAGCCCGTGTCGTCCTCGCCGCTGGTGGGCACGCGGGTGGCCAGCACCTTGTCAATGCGGCGGCCGTCGAGGTCCACCACCTCGAAGGACCAGCCTGCGCACACCACGCGCTCACCGGTGCGCAACAGCCGGCCGCTGACGGTCTGCAAGAGGCCTGCCAGCGTATTGAACAAGCCCTTGTCCTCACTGGGCAGCAGCTTGATGTCCAGCCGCACCTTCAGCTCGGAGGCCGGCATCACGCCGTCGAGCAGCCAACTGCCGTCGGGCCGCTGTACCGCCCAGGCATCCACCTGGGTCTGCGGCTGGAGCTCGCCGGTGATGGCCTCGAGCATGTCCAGCGGGGTCATCAGGCCCTGAACCACGCCGTACTCGTCCACCACCAGCAGGATGCGGGTGGAGCGGGTGCGGAACTGCTCGAGCAGTTCCATGCCGCTGAGGGTCTCGGGCACGAAGACCGCCGGCAGGGCATGGGCCTCCATGCGGTCGGGCAGGGCCTGGGCGCGGCTGGCCATGTCCATCAGGGACGCGATCTTGACCACGCCCACCACCTCATCGAGGCTGCCCCGGCAGACCGGGTACCAGGAATGGCCGCTGGCCGCAGCCTTGACCAGCGCCTGGGCCACCGTGTCACTGGCGTCCAGCCACTCGATCTCGGTGCGCGGCCGCATCAGCGAAGGCAGGGTGCGGTCATCGAGCTGGAACACGTTTTGCACCATCTGGTGCTCCTGCTCCTCGATCACGCCGGCAGTCACGCCCTCTTCCAGGCTGGCCACGATCTCCTCTTCGGTGACGGCGCGGCGGGCGCCGTTGTCCACGCGCAGCATGCGCAGCACAGCCTGGGTGCTGAAGGACAGCAGCCGCACAAAGGGGCGCGTGGCCGAGGCCACCCAAAGCATGGGGCGGGCCATGTGGCGGGCCACCGGTTCGGGGTAGAGCTGGCCGATGCGCTTGGGCACCAATTCACCAAACACGATGGTGACGTAGGTGATGGCCAGCACCACCAGGGCAGTGGCGGTCACCTCGGCAGCACCAGCGGGCATGCCCAGGCCCTGCAGCCAGGCGGCCAGGCCTGCGCTGAAGGCCGCCTCACCGATGATGCCGTTGAGCATGCCGATGGAAGTAATGCCCACCTGCACCGAGGACAAGAACTGCGTGGGATGGTCCATCAGGTGCAAGGCTGCCACCGCACCCTTGTCTCCGGCCTCGGCCTGCGCCAGCAGCCGGGCCTTGCGGCTGGCAGCCAGGGACATCTCTGACATGGCAAAGGCGCCATTGAGCAGGGTGAGCAGAACGATCAGGAGCAGGTCCATGCGGGCTTGGAGAGAATCAGGGCCATGGCAATGTACTTCATCGGTGACCTTCAGGGCTGCCTGAACCCCCTGGAACGCCTGCTGCGGCTGGTGGATTTCTCGCCCAGCCGGGACACGCTTTACCCCCTGGGCGACCTGGTCAACCGCGGTCCGGACTCACTGGGGGTGCTGGAGCGCCTCGAAGCCTTGGGCGATGCAGCGCGCCCCATCCTGGGCAACCACGACCTGCACCTGCTGGCGGTGGCCGCAGGCCTGCGCCGCCCGAATGTGAACGACACCCTCGGCCCCCTTCTGGCCTCACCCAGGCGCGAGGCCCTGCTGGACTGGGTGCGCCAGCAGCCCCTGGCCCGCCAGGAGCAGGGCTGGCTGCTGGTGCACGCCGGCGTGCTGCCCACCTGGAGCGCGGCGCAGACGCTAGCCCTGGCCGGCGAGGTAGAGGCCGTGCTGCAGGGGCCGGGGCACCTGGACTTTCTGGCGCACATGTACGGCAAGCTGCCTGCCCAATGGGACGACACACTCACCGGCTGGGAACGGCTGCGCGTGGTGGTCAACGCCCTGACCCGGCTGCGCCTGTGCACACCGCAAGGCGCCATGGACTTTGCCAGCACCGGCCCTCCCGAAGAAGCACCGCCAGGCCTCCTGCCCTGGTTCGAAGTGCCGGGACGCCAGACCCAGGGGCAGTGGATGGCCTTCGGCCACTGGTCCACGCTCTCGCTGAACCAGCCGGAGTGCCGGCCTGCTCCCCGGCAGCGCACCCTGGGCCTGGACACCGGATGCCTCTGGGGCGGCCGGCTCACCGCAGCCAGGCTGGGCCAGGCACCGGGCGAGTTCGAGCTGCTGAGCGTGGACGGCGGCAGGGCGACGCCGCGCCACGGACAGGCCCCGCAGGCGCGGCCGGACTGAGGGTCTCAGCGCGGGCGCAGCAGCTCGCCGGTGCGGGCGTCGAAGCGCAGCTCGCTGACCTGGCCGTTCTGGCCCGGAAAATCGGCAAACACCGCCCGCACCAGCCAGGGCACGATCTGCGGCAGGGCCAGCGTACCGCTGGCCTCATGCCGCGCCGTGGACTCGAACACGGTGCGCAGCTGCGGTGGATGCGGCACGGTGTCCAGCAGGCGCAGCCGCAGGGTGCTGGTCTGCACGGTGGCCACGGCCTGCTGGTGGCCCACGATGCGCGGCCCGAAGGGGTCTGGCCCCCAGTAGCCCGGATGAATGCGGCCCCAGCTGTCGCGCCAACCAGGCCGCCACACCGGCACGTCCTGGTAGACGGGACGCAGGTAGGGACGGCTGTCCACCTGGGCGGTGATGGACAGGTCCACCTGCAGGCGCGGGGCTTCGCCGGGGGCGGCACGCCGCATGCCCAGCCTGCTCAGCTCGGCCTCCACCAGCGCCTCGTAGCTGGCCTGTTCGAGCTCGCGCGCGGGATCCACTGGTCGCACAAAGGCAAAGCTCGACTGGGCCAGTTCCGGACCCCAGGCGTTAAAGCGGCTGACCTGTGTGCGCAAAGGGCTGGCGCAGCCGGCCAGTAACCCCGCCAGGAGCAGGGCCTGGAACAGCAGACGAATCCATCGACACCACATGCAAGCTACTCCTTGGCCATGTTTGTACCCGAGGGGCACCGCCCCAGCGCAAGGCCTGTCCTTTCTAACGGCCTGGGCCGAGGCGGGCGTCAGACGGGGGCCGCTGGCAGCTGTCAGACGGGCACCTCGCCTGCCCGGGTAGGGCGTGGGACAATGCGCCCCCATGACTGCATCCTTTTCGAACCTTCAGCTCAACCCTGCACTGGCCAAGGCCGTGGCCGAAATGGGCTACGAGTCCATGACGCCGATCCAGGAGCAGGCGATTCCTGTCGTGCTGCAGGGCCGGGACGTCATGGGCGCGGCTCAGACCGGCACCGGCAAGACAGCGGCCTTCTCGCTGCCCCTGCTGCAGCGGATGATGGTGCATGAAAACCCGTCCACCTCGCCGGCCCGTCACCCGGTGCGCGCCCTGGTGCTGCTGCCCACGCGCGAGCTGGCCGACCAGGTGGCCCAGCAAATCAAGCTCTACGCCAAGTACACCAAGCTGCGCAGCGCCGTGGTCTTCGGTGGCATGGACATGAAGCCGCAGACCGCCGAGCTCAAGGCGGGTGTGGAGGTGCTGATCGCCACCCCAGGCCGACTGCTGGATCACATTGAGGCCAAGAACGCGGTGCTCAACCAGGTGGAGTACGTGGTGCTCGACGAGGCCGACCGCATGCTGGACATCGGCTTTCTGCCCGACCTACAGCGCATCCTGTCCTACCTGCCCAAAAAACGCACCACGCTGCTGTTTTCGGCCACCTTCTCCCCCGAGATCAAGCGCCTGGCCGCGAGCTACCTGCAGGAGCCGGTGACCATCGAGGTGGCCCGCTCCAATGCCACGGCCTCCACGGTGGAGCAGCATTTCTATGCCGTGGATGTGGACGACAAGCGCCGCGCCCTGGTCAAGCTGCTGCGCGAGCGCGGCATCACGCAGGCCTTTGTGTTTGTCAACAGCAAGCTCGGCTGCGCACGCCTGGCCCGCTCGCTCGAGCGCGAGGGCCTCAAGACCGCTGCCCTGCACGGCGACAAGAGCCAGGACGAGCGCCTCAAAGCCCTGGACGCCTTCAAAAAAGGCGAAGTCGAACTGCTGGTGTGCACCGACGTGGCCGCGCGCGGCCTGGACATCAAGGACGTGCCGGCGGTCTTTAACTTCGACGTGCCCTTCAACGCCGAGGACTACGTGCACCGCATCGGCCGCACTGGCCGCGCCGGCGCCTCGGGTCTGGCCGTGAGCTTCGCCTCGCCCAGCGACAACCGGCTGGTGTCTGATATCGAAAAACTGATCAAGACCAAGCTCGAGCTCGAGCCGCTGGAGCTCGACGAGGGCCGGGCCCGGGGCGAGCGCTTCAACGATGGGGGCCGCAGCGCGCGCGAGCCGGGTGAAGACGAGCGCGGCAGCCGATATGCACGCGAAGAGCGCACGGAACGCACGGAACGCACCGAGCGTCCGCTGCGCCCTGCCCGGCAGCCCGCCAAGCCCAAAGACCCCTTCTTTGAGCAGCCCTACGAGGCCAGCACGCCGCCGGACGTCGCACCCGCCTGGGAAGCCACGCCCAAGACCAGCGCGCGCATTTCGGCCAACATCAAACCCAAGCGCAAGGTCGCAGCGCTGTTCAAGGCCGGCGACACCGAAGCCCAGGCCCACTGAGTCCGGCGCGGGCCCCTGGAGGGCTCAGGCCTTTGCGGCCAGCAATTGCCGGGCGTCGTCTTCCCACCAAGCCAGGGCTGCGTAGAAGCCCTCCCAGACGCAGCCATTGCAGCCGCGGCCGCAACAGCCATTAGGTTCAGGCGGTGGCGCTCGGTGCACCAAGCCCTGCTCGGCCAAGGCCTGGTGCCAGCTGGCGATCCGGGCCCGGGCATGCTCCAGATCAGCCATGGGGAAAACTTAGGCGATCCGGTGCGTTCAGCGGCTGCGCTGGCCCTCGGTGAGGGTGTCCAGCTGGAAACGGCCGCTCTTGTCCCACAGCCAGACATCGGTCCAGGTGACCTGACCCATGCGGGTGGGCGCTGGATAGGGTGCGGCCGCGCGCACCATGCGTTCAATCTCGGCCATCACCTCGGGGGCGTGCTTGGGCGCACGCATCCAGTCCAGGCGCTGCACCTGGCCCCGCGCGTCGATGTCCACATTGAGTACCCCCACGGCGTACAGCATGGGCGGCATCACGCCCTTATAGATGCGCTGGGCGTTCTGGGCATAGATGTGGGAGGCACCGTAGCGCCGGTAGTCGCGCGGCGTGGTGGCCGTGGCCGTGCGCAAAGGAGGGGTGACCACGGGGGCCTCAGGCGGCGGCGGGGGCACCACCACCACGGGAGGCAGGCTAGGCGGCTGGGCCACTGGCGCGGGCTGGGGTGCGGGTTGTGGCGCTGGCTGAGGCGCGGGCTGTGGCGCGGGCTGCGGCCTGGCCTGCGGGGCTGGCTGCGGCACCGGTAAAGGCAATGGGAAAGGCTGGGGCGGCGGCAGCGGGATGGTGCAGGCGGCCAGCAGGGCCAGTGCTGCGGCCAGGACCGCGCGGGCCGACCAGCGCGCCGCGTCAACGCAAGATAGGGGAGGGACGGAGGTGGAGGTCATCGGTGTCTCCTGGGTCAGCTATGCTTTTGGTCGATAAAGGGCGGGCCACGCCGCTTGCTCATCCTTGACTGTGATTGTGACTGCTTTGTGCACGCGGGAATACACACTGGGCGACTGCTTCGAAGCTTCACCCCCTGACTTCCAACCTGGACCATGACGGATTTTCCCCCAGAACTGCCCGAGCTTCTGCTGGACCAGCTGGCCCGCACGCCGGGGGTGCTGGTTCGGGTGGAACGCACCCAGGGCTCAGTTCCCCGTGAGGCAGGCACCTGGATGGGCGTGTTCGCGGACCACGTAGTCGGCACCATAGGCGGCGGGCACCTGGAGCACGAGGCCATTGCCCAGGCGCGCCGACTGCTGCACGACCAGAGCCTGCCGGCCAACGCCCAACGGGTGGCCCTCGGGCCCTCGCTGGGCCAATGCTGCGGCGGCGTGGTGCACCTGGGCTTCGAACGCCTGGCGCAGGGCTTGCCCGTGCCGCGCGAGCGGCTGGCGATGGCCCCCATGCCTGTGGCACTGTTTGGCGGCGGCCACGTGGGCCATGCCCTGGCCCGGCTGCTGCTCACCCTGCCCTGCACGCTCACCTGGGTGGACAGCCGCGAAGGCATCTTCCCCCCGGGGCTGCCTGAGCGCGTGCGCTGCGAGCATGCTGAGCCGGTGCATGACGCAGTGCAGGACCTTCCCGCAGGCTCCCAGGTGCTCATCATGAGCTTCAGCCATGCCGAAGACCTGGACGTGGTGGCCGCCTGCCTCAAGCGCCAGCGGGCGCACGGCGACCTGCCCTTCATCGGCCTGATTGGCAGCCAGACCAAATGGGCGAGCTTTCGCCAGCGGCTCCTGGCGCAGGGCTTCAGCGAAGACGAACTGGCGCAGGTCACCTGCCCCATCGGCGTGCCGGGCCTGCAGGGCAAGGAGCCCGAGGTGATCGCCGTGGCAGTGGCCGCGCAATTGCTGATGCGCCGGGCCTGAGAACCGGCGAGCAACTGGACGATGGCGACCGTCTTTGTATACACTGGCGCCCGATCGCAGCGGAGCCGGGCCCCCTGAAAGCCCAGGAGTCGCGGTCCCTCGCAGCTCACAGCGCCCGCAGTGGTGAGCCGCCCTCCGGCCGGGCCTTTTGGCACGCTGGAGCTGCTGAATAAAGGGACTCGCCACATGGATAGCTACCTGCTCGACTGGGCCAACCTGCTGCTGCGCTGGGTGCATGTCATCACCGCCATCGCCTGGGTCGGCTCCTCCTTTTACTTTGTCTTCCTGGATTCCTCGCTCACCCCACCGGTCGATGAGGACCTCAAAAAACAGGGCGTGAGCGGCGAACTCTGGGCCGTGCACGGCGGCGGCTTTTATCACCCGGTGAAGTTTGCAGTGAAGCCACCGCAGCTGCCGGGCCACCTGCACTGGTTCTACTGGGAAAGCTACAGCACCTGGCTCTCAGGGATTGCGCTGTTTTCCATCTCCTACCTCTGGCAGGCCGGCACCTACCTGATCGACAAGTCCAAGATGGACTGGGCACCGTCCACCGCCGTGCTGGCCGCGCTGGCCTTCCTGGTGGTGTTCTGGCTGCTCTACGACCTGATCTGCCGCACCCTGGGCCAAAAGAAAAACGGCGATGCGCTGGTGGGCCTGAGCGTGCTGGTGCTGGTGTGCGTGGCCTCCTGGCTGGCCTGCCACTGGTTCGCCGGCCGCGCAGCCTTCCTGCTGGTGGGCGGCATGATTGCCACGGCCATGAGCGCCAACGTGTTCTTCTGGATCATCCCGGGCCAACGCACGGTGATCGCGGACATCAAGGCCGGCAAACCGGTGGACCCGATCCACGGCTTCCGAGGCAAGCAGCGCAGCGTGCACAACACCTACTTCACGCTGCCGGTGATCTTTGCCATGCTAAGCAACCACTACAGCTTCACCTGGAGCCACCCGCAGAACTGGC
>CANGYC010000064.1 GCA_947457975.1 Comamonadaceae bacterium
TAGGAGCCCAGTCCTCTGGGCGATCTTGGGCAAGCTTGGGCGATCTTGGCCGATAGAGCTCTAACCAGGGGCCGGGTAGTCCACCGACAGCACTTCGAGCATCTGCACGCCCCGTGGCGTGACCAGGGGCACCTCATCGCCCACGCGGGCCTTGAGCAGGGCCCGCGCCACCGGAGAGACCCAGCTCACCTGGCCTGCCAGGCTGTCGGCCTCGTCGATGCCAGTGATGGTGACCACCTGCGCCTGGCCCTCTTCGTTGACGTAACGCACGGTGGCGCCGAAGAACACCTGCTCGCCGCCGTGGTGCAGCGAGGGGTCGGTGACTTCGGCAATCTCCAGGCGCTTGGTCAGGAAGCGGATGCGCCGGTCGATCTCGCGCAGCCGCTTCTTGCCGTAGAGGTAGTCGCCATTCTCGGAGCGGTCGCCATTGCTGGCGGCCCAGTGCACGATCTCCACGATGCGCGGGCGCTCGTTGTCGATCAGCTCCAGCAGCTCGGCCTTGAGCCGCTCGAAGCCGGCCGGCGTGATGTAGTTCTTCCCGCCGGCTGGCAGGGGCGGTAGGCCAGGCTCATCGTCCTCGCCATCGCTTTCCTTGGTGAATGCCTTGCTCATTCAAAAAAGAATAGCACTGGCTTCACAGGGTCAGGTGCGGACCGGAGCCTCAGGCTTGGCGGTCTTGACACTGAGCAGCATGGTCACGGCCAGGATGGCCACCACCACGCCCAGGGCCAGCGCCACGGGGATCTTGTAAATGTCAATCAGCATCATCTTGGTGCCGATGAAGACCAGGATCACGGCCAGACCGTAGTTGAGCAGGTGGAACTTGGCGGCCACGGCCTGCAGCAAGAAGAACATGGCACGCAGGCCCAGGATGGCGAACACATTGCTGGTCAGCACGATGAAGGGATCGTTCGTGATGGCAAAGATGGCGGGGATGGAGTCGACCGCGAAGATCACGTCCGTCAGGCCCACCAGACAGATCACCATGAACAGGGGCGTGGCGATGCGGCGGCCGTTTTGCAGGGTAAAGAACTTCTCGCCGTCGTAGGACGGGCTGACGGGCAGCATACGGCGCAGCAGCTTGAGCGCCGGGTTATTGTTCAGGTCGGGCTCCTGGCCGGCGGCCCACCACATCTTCACGCCAGTGAGGATGAGGAAAGCGCCAAACACGTAGAGCACCCAGTGGAACTGGGCCAGCAGCCAGCCGCCCACCAGAATCATGATGGTGCGCAGCACGATGGCGCCGATGATGCCGATCATCAGCACCCGTTTCTGGTAGGCCGGCGGCACCGAGAAGTAGGTGAAGATCATCAGGAACACGAAGATGTTGTCCACCGCCAGGCTCTTCTCGATGAGGTAGCCGGTGAGGAACTCCAGGGACTTGGTGGCGGCCAGGTCTGCGTCGCCCGTGCTGTCCTTGATGGCCCACCAGAACAGGCCATTGAAGAGAAAGCTCAGGGCGATCCAGATGAGCGACCAGTTCAGCGCTTCCTTGACGCCCACCTCGTGGGCACCCTGCTTGCGCAGGACCACGAAGTCCACGAACAAAGCGGCCAGCACAAAGACAACGAAGACGATCCAGAGCCACAGAGGGGCAATTGTCTGCATGAAAAAACCTCGAGGAGACGGTGTTGAACACACCCTCAAGGTCTTGCGTGGCGCCGACGTGGCCGGGCCTGGCGACTCCGACACGAGGCTGCGGCCTCCTGTGTATTGACGGATATCGCCGCCGGCTGGCAGTCAAAGAACTTCAGTCCGGCTCGCTACTCCCCCTGGGGAAGGAGCGCCAATCGTAAGGGGATGGGCAAATCCCCAGCTCATCAGAGGTCTTGGGATGGGCCAGAGGCACTGGCCTCACCCGAGCGGTGCCTGCGCTGGCCGGCATCCGCCCAAGCCTGCACCCAGACCTGCCCCCATGTCTGCATCTGCCGGCTCGGCTGCTGGGTGCACCAATCGACGATGGGCTCCCAGCTCATGGCGGGCTGGCTCCAAGGCAGAGAGCCCGCCGTGGGCGCCTGGTCCATGCGCCAGTGTCCATACAGGGTAAGGGCGGCGGTCATCTGGTCCATCAGACTTTGGTCCCATTCCTGCAAGCCCCATCGCATGCTGGCCAGGGACAGGTCGCCCAAATCCGCAGGGCTAGCAGAAGACTGCCAGTGGCGGGGTATCTCCTGCCAGCGCAAGGCCGTGCGCTCCCACCACTGCTGCTGCACACGCTGGCCCATCTGCACCGCACCCCACCAGGCGCAGGCGGTTTCGCGCCAGGGCGTCCCCGGCGGTCCGAAAAAGCTGGCCGGCACAAAATCATCTAAAGGGCCGCAGCCAGAAGCCGGGAGGGGGGAACGCTTTCGGTCGGGCATGGCGGGCATCCTTGCAGGCAGCGCATCCCCGGGGAACACAGGCCTGCTTGAAGCCGCAGTTTCTGTGCCCAGGCCAGGGGCGCACGGCCCCGGATCGCTACATTGCGTGTCAGACGATGTCCGCTGGGCATGGGCCAGGCAGTCCAGGCGTAAGCCGACCTTGGGTAGACTGGCCCGCTTTAGGCCGCCCTGCTGCACTCCTTTTTTCATGGAATCACTCCTCGTCTCCACCGGAGTCGTGGCGCTGGCTGAAATCGGCGACAAGACCCAACTGCTGGCCTTCCTGCTGGCCGCCCGCTTCAAGAAACCCTGGCCCATCGTGCTGGGCATCCTGGTGGCCACCGTGCTCAACCATGGGCTGGCCGGTGCACTGGGTGCCTGGATCACCGCCTCGGTGAGCCCGGCCATGCTGCGCTGGGGCCTGGGCCTGTCCTTCCTGGGCATGGCCGTGTGGACGCTGATCCCTGACAAGATCGAAGACGAGGAAACCCAGGTGGCCCAGCGCTTTGGCGTATTTGGCGCCACGCTGATCACTTTCTTCCTGGCCGAGATGGGCGACAAAACACAGATCGCCACCGTGGCCATGGCCGCCCACTACAACACGCCCCTGCTGGTGGTGGTGGGTACCACGCTGGGCATGCTCATTGCCGATGTACCGGCCGTGTTCGCCGGCGACAAGCTGGCCAACCGCATTCCCATGAAACTGGTGCATGGCATTGCTGCAGGCATCTTCGCGCTGCTGGGCGTGGCCACCCTGATGGGTGCGGGCTCGCGCTGGGGGCTCTGAAACTTATGCGTTGACCCGGCGGCTGCTCCAGCGCTGGAGCACCAGCAGCAGCAAGAGAGCCAGCAGGCCCAGAGCCAGGGCTGCGCCCACCCAGACCATCTGCGGCCAGACGAAACCGAAGAACTCCCGCAGGACAGGCACGCTGATCACGAGCGCCAGCAGCCCCAGGCTGAGCAGCAGCATGCTCCACATCGCGCGATTGCCCGGACGCAGGGCCTGGCGCCAGCCACCCGCCAGTGACCGGTTGGCCAGCACGAGGGCAATGTTGGAGGCCAGCAGCGCCATGAAGGCGGCGGTGCGCGCGGACTCGGCCGATTGGCCGCCGTGCAGCAACCATGCATAAAAACCGGCCACCAAGGCCAGCACGATGAGGCCCTGCAGCAGGCTCTGTCCGATCATGGCCGCCGAGAACAGCGGCGCCAAGGGGTCGCGCGGCGGGCGGTCCATCACGTCGGGCTCCTCGTCCTCAGCCTCATAGGCGATGGAACAGACGGGATCGATCACGATCTCCAGAAAAGCGATGTGCATGGGCGAGAACACCAACGGCCAGCCCATGAGCAGCGTCAACAAGCTCAGGCCTGCAATCGGCACGTGGACAGCAAAGACAAAGCGCATGGCCTTGCGCAAGTTGTCGTAAATGCGCCGCCCCAGCCGCACCGCCTGCACGAGAGACACAAAGTCATCGTCCAGCAGCACCAGGGACGAGGCCTCACGGGCCACATCGGTGCCGCGCCCGCCCATGGCCACGCCGATGTGCGCGGCCTTCAGTGAAGGCGCGTCGTTCACGCCGTCACCGGTCATGGCCACCACCTCGCCACGCGCCTTGAGCGCCTGAATGATGCGCAGCTTTTGCTGTGGCGCCACACGCGCATACACGGCCACTGTGGCCACCCGCTGCTGCAAGGCCTCGTCAGACAGGGCAGCAATGTCCTCGCCCAGCAGCACACCGCCTTCGGTGTCCAGGCCCGCCTGCCGCGCAATCGCCAGGGCGGTGCCGGGATGGTCGCCCGTGATCATGCGCACCCGAATGCCGGCACGGCGCAAGTCCTGCACCGCTTGCGGCACCTGGCTGCGCAGCGGATCGGCCAGGGCCACCAGGCCCAGCCACTCGAACTCGAAGTCCTGCGGGCGGGCGGGCCAGGCATTGCCCTCCCAGCGGGCACGCGCTACCGCAAGCACACGCATGCCCGACTCGGCCAGCGCCGCCGTCTGGACCAGCGCCTGCGCACGCTGCGCTTGCGGCAAGCCGCAAAGGGCCACCACTGTCTCGGGCGCGCCCTTCACCGCCACGGTGTGCAGCGCCGCGTCCGGTGATTGCCAGACATGCGTCATCATGGGCGCGCCCGGGCTCAGGCCGTATTCATGCACCAGGCGCCAGCCCTCGGGCATGCGCATGCCCTGCGCCCGGGCCGCTTCATGCAAGGCCCGCTCCATGGGGTCGGCGGGCGCAGGCTCCGAGGCCAGCAGCGCATGGCACAACAAGGGCGAGAAGGCCGAAGGCGGCGCCTCGGTGCCAGCGCGCCAGGTGCTCGGGCCGCGGGCGTCCCAACGCACCAGGGCCGCCACCGCCATGCGGTTGTGCGTGAGGGTGCCGGTCTTGTCGGTGCACAGCACGGTGGCCGAGCCCAGGGCCTCGATGGTGGCGGCCCGGCGGGTGAGGACGCGCTGCTGCGACAGGCGCCAGGCCCCCATGGCCATGAACACGGTGAGGATCAGCAGGAACTCCTGCGGCAGCAGGGCCATGGCCAAGGTGATGGCGGCCAGCGCCGCGCCCAGCCAGTCGCCACTGCGCCAGACAAAGAGCCCGCCCACCACCAGGCTGAGCAGCAAGCCGATGACGGAGGCCCAGCGCACGAGCTGGCGGGTCTGCGCATGCAGGGGCGTGACCTGAACCTGCACGGCCTCCAGGGCCAGCCCGATGCGGCCAATGGCACTGTGCGCGCCCGTGGCCGTGACCTGAGCGACGCCCTGCCCGGACACCACCAGGGTGCCGGCCCAGACCATGCAGGCCGGCGCCTGGCCCCCTGCGGACTTGGCCACCGGCAGCGACTCGCCACTGAGCAGGGATTCGTCCACGGCCAGATCGCCAGCCTCCAAGAGGCGGGCATCGGCCGGCACCCGGTCACCCTCGGCCAGGGCAATGCGGTCGCTGCGCACCAGTTCACGGCCGGCCACGCGCTGAGCGCTGCCGTCGCGCCACACCAGGGCGCGCGGGCTGGTCATGTCGTGCAGGGCTTCGAGCACCCGCTCGGTGCGCCGCTCCTGCACCACCGTGATGGCCACGATCACGGCCAAAAAACCCAGCAGCACCGCCGCCTCGGACGTCTCGCCCAAGACCATGTAGATGGCCAGGGCCGCAGCCAGCAACTGAAAGAGCGGTTCGCGGGCCACCTCGCGCAAGATGCGCCAGGCCGTGCGCGGGGGCTGGCGCGGCAGGTCGTTGGGGCCCTCCTCGGCCAGGCGCTGAGCGGCCTGCGCGCTGCTCAGACCCGTGGCCGGGGTCTCGTCGGAAAGAGGTGAGGAGGTATCCGGGAAGGCGGAGGACATGCCCCATTCCACACCGAATTGGCACGCATGGAACAGCTCAGCCGCAGCTCGGGCCAGTCCGAACACTCATCCATTGAAGACCCGCAAAGCAAAACGGGCCAGCTTCTTGTGGAAGCTGACCCGTGTGCAAGTTGGTGCGGCTGGCAGGATTCGAACCCACGACCCCTTGGTTCGTAGCCAAGTACTCTAATCCAACTGAGCTACAGCCGCTGAAGCCAAAAGTATAGCCGAAGTTTGGGGCTCAGCCTGAGCGCCCAGGATCTTTCTCCTCAGATCGGCTGGGCCAGTGCCCGCAGGGAGGCGTCCACCACATCGGTCTGGGCCTGGGGGCTTGCGCCTTGCACTTCAAGCTCGCCGATGCGCAGCGAGTTCTCCACCACAAGTCGGCAGCGCTCGTGCCTGCGGCGCATGAACGCGTCCAGCGCGTCGGGCAAGGGCTGCGAGCGGGCCAGTTCCTCGCCCAGCACCAGACCGTCTTCAATGCCCATGCCGGCGCCGGCAGCCAGTTGCGGCGTGGTGGCGTGGGCGGCATCACCGATCAGCACCACGCGGCCTGCGTGCAAGCGCTCACCCAGAAAATGCGACTCCAGCGGCCGGTACACGATGGCCGACTGCGGCCCCAGCTGTGCTCGCACCTCGGCCAGCGGCCCGCCATAAGGGGCCAGCAATTGCGCCAGCTCGGCGTGCTGCGTGGCCGGATCGCGCCACGGGTTGTGCGGCACATGCTCGAGCAGGAAGAGGTACATCTCCTCGTTCGACACCGGCGTGAGCCCGACCTTGCAGGGCCCGCCCAGGAAAAAGTGCCGATGGGCAATGGCCTCAGGGCGCGGCAGCACCACGCGCCAGCAGCCCTGGCCTGTAAAGCGCACAGGGGCGGCCTGCGGAAACAGGCGGGCGCGCAAAGCAGATGCCAGGCCATCGGCGCCTACCAGCAGGTCCCAGTCCTGGGTACGGCCATTGGTGAGCCGCACCTGCACGGCGTCTTCGCGCTGCTCCAGATGGTCCACGCTCAGGCCCAGATGAACCGCCACGCCCAGCCGCTGGGCCTCGGCGAACAAAATGTCGTGCAGCACCGAGCGCAAGATGCCTCCGGCGCCAGGCACCTGGGCATCGGGCAAGGGCGGGCTGGCAATAAAACGCAGGGGCTGGCCCTGCACATCGCAGACCTGGATGCCCGCATGCGTGTGGCCCAAGCGCATGAGCTCCTCCAGCACACCCAGCTGCTGCAGTGCGCGCAGGGTGGCGGCCCCCAGAGTGAGGCCCGCGCCCGTGGCCTGCCACTGGCGCACATGGTCAATGACTTCCACATGCACGCCGCGCCGCGCCAGGGCAATGGCCGCCGACAAGCCTGCCACCCCGCTGCCCACAATCAACACACGCGCGACGGCCGCCGGCTTCAGCATGCCCAGTGCCCCAGGCCGATGCCGGTGTACCAGTCCTTCACGGGGCTGTAGAAGCGGCGCGTGAAAGGCGCGCCTGCAGCGGCGCCCATGGCCACCAGCCACATGCGCACTTCTTCGCCGCCATTGCCGGCCAGATGCACGTGGTCGCGCGCATAGGCCACGGCGCCGGCCTCGTCGCCAGCCTCCAAGAGGGCCAGGAAGGCTTGATCGAAGTCCTCGTTGACCATGCCCATGCGGGGCGTGGCCAGGTCATGGCTCAAGCCGCCCGTGGCCAGAATGGCCACGCGCTCCAGGCCGGTGTACTCGCGCAGGGCCTGGCCCAGCCAGTGGCCAAAGGCGTGGCAGCGCGCCATGGACGGCAGCGGCGGCTGCACGCAGTTGATGAGGATGGGCACCACCGGCAGCTCGCGCGGCACACCGCCGAGCTCCAGCGGCGTGAGGATGCCGTGGTCCAGGGTCAGCTCCATGGAGAGCGAAGGATCGAAGTCGTGCGCCATGGCGTGCTGCAGCAGGTAGGCGCCCAGGGCAGCATCGCCAGGCAGCACGCGTTTTTCAGCCTTCAGCCAGTGCTCCACCGGCGTGGGATAGGACGGCGCGGCGCCTATGCAGAGCGACGGCAGGTTGTTGAGAAAGAAGTTGTGTACGTGGTCGTCCGACAGCACCACCAGGGCCTGCGGCTGGCCCTGGTCGATGGCCTGACCCAGGCTGCGGAAGGCGCTGAAGATGTCACTGCGCAGCGCATCGCCGATGGCCTGCGGAAAGTTCAGCATGACGGGCGTGTGGCTGGCGGCATAGATGCCGGTGATGCGTGCCATGGGTTCAGCTCCGTGCGGCGCGCCTGAGGGCGGCCAGTGAGTCGGCTTCAGGAATGCGCATGCCAATGCAGTGCGCGCGCAGCAGGTAGGGGTTGCAGCCCAGCAGGTAGAGCTGCTCGACGTCATTGCCCAGGATGGCCTGGTGGGCACGCGGCGTGAGTTCATAGCCGGCCAAGTAGGCCTGGGCATCCTGCTGGTAGCGGGCGAGGTCGCCCGCGTTGTGGTGCAACTGGAACAGCACCTTGTTGAGCCCATAGGCCTCGGCCGAGGGCATGGTCTGCACCCAGTTGCTCATGCGGCCTCCTGCGCCAGAGCGCGCGCGATGCGAAGCCGCTCCTTGAGCCACTGCACGATGGTGGGCACCGTGTGCGGGCCAAAGCCCATGTGCCCGCCCGGGAACAGGCGCACCGCCTTGGGCTGGCCCGATTCATACAGGAGGTGGATGTCGGCAATCGGGCATTGCCGGTCGTCCTTGCCGTTGACCAGCAGCATGGGTGCGCAAGGGCGATCAAGCAGGCCCTGGTCTTTGAGCGAGAGGCGCGCAAAGCCGTCGATGTACTCCTGGTCGTTGTGCGCGCCCAGCATGCGGCTGCGCGTCTCGACCAATTCCATCAGGTAGCTCTCTGGGTGGCGCGAGGCCTCCACCCATTCGCGCTGGAACATATAGTGCGCCCCGCCCCCCCAGTTCACGCTGGCGGCAAAACGTTCGGGCTGCAGGTGCGCCAGCTTGGTGGCCCAGTAGCCGCCGAAGGAGCGCCCCAGGATGGCCGGGCGCGCGCCGTCAAGGTCGGCCTGGCCCGCCACCCAGTCGAGCACGGGCATGAACTGGCGCTCGGCATCGGGCACGGCCACCACGGGCGACTCACCCGTGCCCACGTTGTCCAGGGCCACGGTGGCCAGGCCCTGGCGCAGCAGCTGCTCGGAGAGTTCGGTCATCTCCTCCTTCCAGGCATCGACGCCGCCCCACATCACCACCACCTGGGGCTTGGCCACCCCCTGCGGGCGGCGCACGTAGAAGACGACCTCTTTGCCCTCGCCCGCCCGGCCCTCAAAGGGCACGGCCACGCGCTCGAGCGGCGGATCGAACAGCGCGCCTGCGGCGACATAGGCCTGGCGCTCCAGGCGGTAGGACTCCAGCTTGGCCGGGTGGTTGGGGCAGGGAAAGCGGCCCAGAAAAAAGAGGCCATAGGCCTCGTAGAAGGCCTCACGGGCCTGGGCGCGGTCGCCCCGCGCCAGCGCGGCCTCGCCAGCGGCCATGCGCTCCTGGCCAGCTGGCACCCAGGTGGCAGCCCAACGCTCGCCGTCCAGGCCCTGCAGTGCGTCGATCAGCCGGGCGGTGCGCTCGGGCGAGCTCAGGCCCAGCGGGTGCACGCGCTTGGCCAGCTTGTCGTGCATCCAGCGCTTGGCTTCTTCCAGCGTGCGGGGGCCCGAGCGTTCGAGCGTGGGGTCGGACATGGTCGGTCTCCTGGATCCGGGCGGTGCCGGTGTTTATCTGATTGATCTGCGGCAAATCTTATGCAAAACTTTCTCTCGTGTACACAAAAACTCAAAGCTCGTCGACAAAGCTGCCTTCGCCCACCCGTTCGGCTACGCGCATCGTGGCGGCGCTGGAGCAGGACATCCTGGAGGGCAGCCTGCGCCCTGGCCAACGGCTGGACGAGCAGGCGCTGGCCGAGCGCTTCACGGTGTCGCGCACGCCGGTGCGCGAGGCACTGACGGAGCTGGCGGCCCGGGGCCTGGCGGTGCAGCAGGCGCACCGCGGCACCTTCGTGGCCGACCTGACGCTGGAAGACGTGTTCGGCTCCTACGAGGTGCTGGCTGAACTCGAAGGCCTGTGCGCCCGTCTGGCCTCCAGGCGCATGAGCGCTGCGCAAAAAAGCGAGCTCCAGCAACTGCACGAGCGCATGGGCCACTGCCTGGACGCGGCGCAGCGCAGCCAGTACATCGAGCTCGACGCCGCCTTCCACCACACCCTGGTGGCCGGCGCGCACAACCCCAGCCTGCAAGAACACATCCAGCTGTGCCTGCACAAGATCGCGCCGGTGCGCCTGGGCAGCATGCATTCGGTGACCGACATGGCCACGGCCCACGGCGAGCATGCTGCCCTGCTGCAGGCGGTGATGGCTGGCGACGACGCCCAGGCCGAGCGCCTGATGATGGCCCACGTCACCCTGCGCGCCGAACAGGTGCGCGACCTGGCAGCGGTCTGGAACGTCAGGCGCCAGGCGCCCCCCTCA
>CANGYC010000065.1 GCA_947457975.1 Comamonadaceae bacterium
CCCGGCCCGACCGAGCCCGCCCCGGTGACCAGCACCACCTTGCCTGCGAGTCGTCCTGTCTTTTGCTGTGTCATCTAATGTGGTCCGTCTGTCGGCGCCAGGCACGGCCTGGAATGGCCGGATTATTGAGGGACACGCGCTTGCCATATGAGCATGGCTTCGATATCAGCTATGCTTTTTCTCTATGGTTAATCCACTCTCTTTACTGGCCCGCCAGCCCAGCGCATAAAGGACCCACGCCATGGACCTCAAGCAATTGCAGTATTTCCTGGCGGTGGTGGAGGCCGGCGGCTTCAGCGCTGGCGCCACGGCACTGCAACTGGCGCAGTCCTCGCTGAGCCGCCAAATCGCCTTGCTGGAAACCGAGCTGGGCCAGCGCCTGTTGGTGCGCACGGGGCGCGGCGCCACCCCCACCGAGGCCGGCCTGGCCCTGCTGCCCCATGCCAGGCAGATGCTGGACATCGCCCGTCGGGCCCGCGATGAATTGCAAGAGATGGATGACAGCCCCTCAGGGCGCATCACCGTGGGCATGCCGCCGCGCGTGGCCCTGGGCCTGAGCGCCCCCCTGATCCAGGCCTTTCGCCAGCGCCTGCCGCGGGCGGTGGTGTCGGTGTCCGAGGCCTTGAGCATCCAGCTGCATGAACAACTCGTGGCTGGTCGGCTGGACATGGCCCTGCTGTTCGATCCGCCCTCCTCGCCCCTGCTCCATTACCAGACCCTGATGCAGGAGCCCCTCATCCTGGTGGCACCCGCGCGGGGTGCGAGGCTGCCAGAGCGGCTGAGCCTGGGAGGTCTGGCGCGCTATCCCCTGGTGCTGCCCAGCCCACCCAATGCCATCCGCAGCCTGGTGGATGCCGCACTCAAGGCCCGGCATGTGGAGGTCACGGTGCTGGCGGAAGTGGGCGCCGTCAAGACCGTGCTGACGCTGGTGGCGCAGGGGGTGGGCTGCACCATCGTGCCGGCGAGTTCGCTGGCCCTGCTGGACGACCCGGCCAGCGTGCGGCACTGCCCCATCGGGCCGCCAGCCATCTTGAGCCGGCTGGTGCTGGCCACCCCCAAGGCCGGACCCCACACGCGATTGCGGCGTGAGACGGTGCAGCTGCTGCAGGCGCTGGACTTCAGGTCACCGGCCCCACTGGGTGCAGGCGCCCCATGAACGGCAGACCGTGCCGTTCATTCAAGACCGCGAAGGCCAGGGCCATCAGCAGAGCCAGCGATTAGGCGCACCGACATGCCGGATCAGTGCATCTGAAAAGGCCTTGAACTTGGCATTGGGTCTGGCGGCAGCTCGCAGGCTGCACTGGTGAATCAGTGGTCGGGCAAGACTTCGCGCCAACCCAGGGCGCTGGAGCGGTGGCGCTTGTCCATGAAGAATTCGAGGTTCTCAAGCAGTCGCGACTCCCTATTTGCGCCCACTGCAAAAGTGTTTTGCGCAAACTCTGCCTTGCGCGCTGTGCTTCTAGCAAAATAGCATGGCACTTTAAAATTTTTAGCGTTTAGAGCAAAGGACATTGATGACCACCCCGTACGCTGACATTCTTCTGTTGATCGATGGCGAATGGATTTCTGCCCGTGACCGGGCTTCTTCTGCCGTCGTCAACCCAGCCACGGGCCTTGAGATTGGGCGCGTTCCCCATGCCACGCGCGCGGACATGGAGCGGGCCATTGAATCGACTCAGCGAGGCTTTGACGTCTGGCGCAATACCTCCGCTTACGAGCGTGCCAAGGTGCTTCGCAAGGCCGCCCAGCTGCTGCGCGAGCGCAGTGAAGACATCGCCCGCATCCTGACGACGGAGCAGGGAAAGCCGCTGTTTGAGGCCCGATATGAACTCGGCAGCTCAGCCGATTATTTTGAGTGGTTCGCAGAGGAAGGACGCCGCGTTTATGGCCGCGTCATTCCCTCACGAAACTCTGCCGTGCAGCAGCTGGTCAAAAAGGAGCCCATTGGTCCGGTGGCTGCTTTTGCACCTTGGAATTTCCCAGCCATCACGCCATCGCGAAAGATTGGCGCGGCGCTCGCCGCGGGCTGCTCCATCATCATCAAGCCGGGCGAGGAATGCCCGGCCACCGCCGTGCAGATTGCCCGTGCTCTGCAGGACGCGGGCCTGCCACCGGGCGTGCTCAACGTCCTCTTCGGTGAACCGGCCGAGATTTCAGAGTTCCTGATCAACTCACCGGTGACCCGCAAAGTGTCGTTCACAGGGTCGGTGCCCGTGGGACGCCACCTGTCCGCCATGGCCGGGCAAGCGCTCAAGCCCATCACCCTGGAGTTGGGTGGCCACGCGCCGGTCATCGTGTGCGAGGACGCTGATCTGGAGAAAACGGCACAAATCCTGGCGGCTGGCAAATTCAGGGGCACGGGTCAGATTTGCCTGTCCCCCACCCGCATCATGGTGCAGCGCAGTGTCCAAGAGGCTTTTCTCGCCCACTTTGTGAAGGCCACGCAGGCCTTGAAGGTCGGTAACGGCCTCGATGCAGAGACCCGGGTCGGCCCCTTGTCCAATGAGCGCCGGATCAAGGCCATCTCCGAGATGGTGGCCGATGCGCGAGACAGGGGCGCGAGGGTGATGACGGGTGGCGAGCGCGTGGCCTGCCCCGGGCTGTTCTGGCAGCCCACCATCTTGGCCGACGTGCCCGCCGATGCACTGGTCATGCATGAGGAGCCCTTCGGCCCCATCGCCGTGGTGATGCCCTTCGACACCATCGACGATGCCATCAAAGAAGCGAACCGACTGCCTTATGGCTTGGCGGCCTACGGCTTCACCGAGTCGGCTCGCATCGCCATGCGCCTGGGCAATGAGCTGGAGGCCGGCATGATCGGTATCAACCACACCGAGATGATCGCGTGCGAACTCCCGTTTGGCGGTATCAAAGACAGCGGCCAAGGCTCGGAGGGCGGCGCAGAAGGCATTCAGAGCTACCTGACGACCAAGTTCATCAGCCAGGTCTGAGCCCGCGATGGCGATTCCACAGCTGATGCGTGCGGTGGGCTTCGAGGGCTTCGGCCCTCCATCGGTGCTCACGCCCATCCATGAACCCATCCCGGAAGTTCGTCCGAACGACCTGCTGGTGGAGGTCAAGGCCATCGGCGTGAACCGCGCCGACCTCAACCACCGCCAAGGTCGCTATGGCAAGAACCCGGACTTCGGCGACTCTCATCTTCTGGGCCTGGAGATCGCAGGCATCGTGGTGCGTCTGGGTCCTGAGGTAACCGGCTTCAAGCTTGGCGACAGGGTCATGGGCATCGTGGGCGGCGGCGGCTATGCCCAGTACGCGCGCATGGACGCTGGCATGGCCATGCCGGTACCTGAATCGATGACGGACGTCGATGCCGCTTGCGTGCCTGAAGCCTTTGTCACCGCGCATCAGGCGCTCCTCCACCTGGGACAACTCGCACCGGGTGAGAAAGTGCTGGTTCACGGAGCGGGCGGTGGCGTTGGCACGGCGCTGGTGCAACTGGCCCTGCTCGCCCAGGCGGGCATGCTGATCACCACCAGCAGCGCCGGCAAGCGCGAGCGGCTGCAGAAGATGGGCGTGCACTTGGCCATTGACTACGCCAGCCAAGATTTCCTTGAAGTGGTTTCCAGCGAGGTGGCAGGCGGGGCGGTCGATCTCATCGTGGATGTCGTCGGCGGCCCCAACCTGGAGCGCAATGTCCGCTGCCTGCGCCCTGGCGGTCGGCTGATCCAGATTGGCGTGCAGGGCGGGGGCAAGGGTCAACTGCCGGTTGACCTCTTGCTGCAACGCCGACTGCGCATCGAAGGCACCGTGATGAAGTCAGTCACGCTTGAGGAAAAAAGGCGCATGAGCACACGCTTCAGTGATCGCTGGCTGGAACACCTGCGCAGCGGACGCATCAGTCCGGTGATGGACAAGACCTTCCCCCTGAGCGAGGCCGCACTGGCTCACCAATTTATGGAAGAGGCGCAGCACTTTGGGAAGATCGTGCTCATCCCTTAAGCGCTTGCCAGATCTAAATTTTTTCGAGCAACCCCACCAACAGGAGACAGCATGAACTATCGGCGACTAACCTTGGGCGCATTTGTTGCCTTAATGAGCGTTCACATGGGCGCCCTGGCGCAAGCGGACTATCCGAACAAGCCCATCACCCTCATCATCCCCTTTCCACCCGGCGGTGTGACCGACGTGGTGGGGCGAGAGGTGGGACGCAACCTCACCAAGTACCTCAAGCAGTCGGTGGTGATCGAGAACCGCGCAGGGGCCAGCGGCAACATCGGCACACAGGCCCTGGCACGCGCTCAGCCCGACGGCTATACCTTGGGCATCCTCACGGTGAGTGCCATGTCCATCGCACCGCACATCACCAAGAATCTGGGCTTCAGCCCGAGCAAGGATTTCACGCCCATCACCAATGTCGTGCGTACCGACGGCGCCATCGTGGCGAACACCGGCACGCCCTTCAACACGGTGCAGGAATTGGTGCGCTTTGCCAAAGAAAATCCTGGCAAGGTCAACTACGCCAGCGTCGGCAACGGCTCCATCCCACACCTGACGGCGGAAATGTTTGCGCAGCAGGCTGGCGTGAACCTGTTGCATGTGCCCTACCGGGGTGCAGCGCCGGCCATGCAGGACCTGATGGCCAACCACATCAACCTGTCGTTTGAAACCTCTCTGGTGTCGGCCGTGAGCAACCTCTCCAGCGGGCGACTCAAGATCCTGGCCATCACCGGCCCCCAACGCTCGCCGGCCGTGCCCAATGTGCCGACCGTGGCCGAGTCGGGTTACCCCAACTTCAGTGCGCAGGGCTGGTTCGGGCTGTTCGGACCGGCCAATTTGCCACCCAGGATCGTCGAGGCCCTGAACAAGGCCACCACCGATGCACTGCGCGACCCGGAGGTGATCGCCAAGTTCGAGAAGCTGGGCGTGATCCCCGACCCACACACCCCGGCCTCCTTCGCCTCTTTCCTGCAGGTTGAAGACAGGCGCTGGAGCGCGGTCAGCAAGTCGCTCAACCTGCAACTGGACTGAAAGCTCGCCTGACCCCCTGAGTCGCCGCAGGCATCAAAGCGGCCAGGGGGCAGGGTTAAAGAAGGGCGACATCACGGGGATTGACGGCCTACGCTGTCGAGCGGGTTCATCGAGCTGCAGCCCGCATCAGCGCAGCTTGGCTTGCCACCGTCGGAGCTGCTTGATCGTTTGACAATGCAAGCCATTTACGTTTGAAGTGTTCACCTCACCGCATGAAGATCGCTACCTGGAACGTCAACTCCCTGGCCATCCGCCTGCCTCAGGTCGTGGAATGGCTGTCTGCCCACCCGGTGGACCTGTTGTGCCTGCAAGAGCTCAAGCTCACTGAGGATAAGTTCCCGCTGGAGGCCTTGCAGGCTGCAGGCTACGGCCATTGCGCCGTGTTTGGCCAGAAGACCTACAACGGCGTGGCCATCCTCAGCCGCCATCCGCTGGAGAACGTGCACCGCAACATCGCAGGCTTCGAGGACGAGCAGGCCCGTGTGGTGGCCGCCACGGTGCACACACCGGCCGGGCCGCTGCGCGTGGTCAATGGCTACTTCGTCAACGGCCAAGCGCCGGGCAGCGACAAGTTCGCCTACAAAATGCGCTGGCTGGACGGGCTGCGCCAATGGCTGGCCGCCGAAATGTCCCTGGGCGCGCCGCTGGTGCTGGTGGGCGACTTCAACATCACGGCCGATGACCGCGACACGCACGACCCCGAAGGCCTGCGCGAGACCATCCACCACACCAGCGAGGAACGCGAGCAGTTCCAGGCCTTGCTCTCGCTGGGCCTGGTCGATGCCTTCCGGCTGTTCGAGCAGCCTGAGAAAAGCTACTCCTGGTGGGATTACCGAGAGATGGCCTTCAGACGCAACAAGGGCCTTCGGATCGACCACATCCTGGTGAGCCAGGCGCTGCAGCCCCGCGTGCGCAGCTGCGTGATCGACCGCGCACCTCGCAAGAACGAGCGGCCCAGCGACCACACCCCTGTGGTGGTGGAGCTGGACCTGGGCTGAGTATTACTCGAGCCCGAGTTCCTGGATCTTGCGCGTGATGGTGTTGCGGCCGATGCCCAGTTTCGTGGCCGCCTCGATGCGGCGGCCCCGCGTGTTGACCAGTGCGGTCTGGATCAGCTTGGACTCAAAGCGGCGTGTCAGCACGTCCCACACATCGGTCTGACCCGAGGCCAGCAGCGACAAAGCCTCGGCCTCCAGCCCGTTTTCCCAACCATGGCCCACCGCGGCCACCGCCGACCAGGCGGTGCCGGATGCACCGACCAGGGGCAGGCCAGACGCCGCATGCACCGACGCAGCGGCATACGGCGCTGCAGCCGGTACCAACAGCGGCGCGGCCTCCTGGGAGGCAGCAGCCTCGACGGCCAGCTCGGCCACGGGCGGCGCCTGGATTTCGGAAGCGACCAACACCTCGGGCGGCAGGTCCTTGGCATCGATCACCTGGGCAGGTGCCATGACGGTGAGCCAGTGGCAGATGTTCTCGAGCTGGCGCACGTTGCCCGGAAAATCGAACAGACACAGCTGGTGCAAGGCCGCATCGGCGATGCGCTTGGGCTCCACCCCCAGTTGCTGGGCGCTTTGCTGCAGGAAATGGCGGGTCAGGCCGGGTACATCTTCGCGGCGCTCGCGCAGCGCCGGCAGTCGCAGGCGGATCACATTGAGGCGGTGGAACAGGTCCTCGCGAAAGCCACCGTCCTTGACGCGCTGCTCCAGATCTTGGTGCGTGGCGGCAATGACGCGCACATTGGCCTTGATGGCACTGTGTCCGCCGACGCGGTAGAAGTGCCCATCCGAGAGCACACGCAGCAGGCGGGTCTGCAGATCAAAGGGCATGTCCCCGATCTCATCGAGGAACAGTGTCCCGCCCTCGGCCTGCTCGAAGCGACCTCGGCGCATGGTCTGCGCGCCAGTAAATGCGCCACGCTCATGACCGAAGAGCTCGGACTCCAGCAGGTCCTTCGGGATGGCCGCGGTGTTGATGGCGATGAAGGGGCCGGACGCACGGGGCGAATGCTTGTGCAGGGCGCGCGCGACCAGTTCCTTGCCGGAGCCGGACTCGCCCGTGATCATCACGGTGACATTGCTCTGAGAAAGCCGCCCGATGGCGCGGAACACGTCCTGCATGGCCGGGGCCTGGCCGAGCATCTCCGGGGCCTCGGTCATGCGCTCCACCGCCACCTGCTCGCGCTGGCTTTCCTCCACCGCACGGCGAATGAGCTCCACCGCCTTGGGCAAATCAAAGGGCTTGGGCAGGTATTCAAAGGCACCGCCCTGGAAGGCAGACACCGCGCTGTCGAGGTCGGAAAAGGCCGTCATGATGATGACGGGCAAGCCCGGTAAGCGCGACTTGACCTTCTCCAGCAACTCCAGGCCCGAACCGCCAGGCATGCGGATGTCGCTCACCAGTACCTGAGGTGCATCCTCGTCGGAGGAGGAATCAAGCGCAGAGAGCACCTCCCGCGGGTTGGTGAAACTGCGCGTGGGCAAGCCCTCGCGCAGCAAGGCCTTTTCCAGGACAAAGCGGATGGACTGGTCATCGTCCACGATCCAGATGGGCTTCATGCGGCTGGTGTCCTATCTCTCTTGGGGCGTCGCAGGCAAAGGGAGAACTTCAAGGCAATGGAATCAGAATCTTGAAATCCGTGCGGCCCGGGACGCTCTCGCATTCGATCAGGCCATGATGTTGCTGCACGAAGGTTTGTGCCAGCGTCAGCCCCAGGCCAGACCCACCGTCTCGTCCTGACACCAGGGGATAGAAGATGCGGTCCTTGATCGAGTCGGGCACGCCCGGCCCGTTGTCGATGACATGCAATTCCAGTGCCAAGCGATAGCGCTGCTTACCAAAGGTCACCTGCCGGACGATGCGGCTGCGAAAGCTGATCTCGGCCGTGCCTGCGGCCACCTGCTCAGCCAGAGCCTGGGCGGCATTGTGGGTGATGTTGAGCACGGCCTGGATGAGTTGCTCGCGGTCGCCGCGGAACTCGGGGATGGAGGTGTCGTAATCACGCACGACCTTCAAGCCCCTTGGGAACTCGGCCAGGATCAGGCTGCGCACCCGCTCGCAGACCTCATGGATGTTCACGTCGCCCACCAGGTGCGGGCGGCGATGCGGGGCCAGCAGGCGGTCCACCAGCGACTGAAGCCGGTCGGCCTCGTGAATGATGACCTGCGTGTACTCGATCAGCTCGCGGGAGTCGATCTCCATCTGCAGCAACTGCGCGGCGCCGCGTATGCCGCCCAGGGGATTCTTGATCTCGTGGGCCAGGTTGCGAATCAATTCCTTGTTGGCCTGGGCCTGGTCGACCAGTCGCTCCTCACGGTCCTGCTTGGCCTGCTGCTCCAGCGGCAGCAATTCGATCACCACCTCACCCGGTACGTCGGTCTGAGCCACCACCACGTGCACTGGCAACGGCTCATAGCTCACCCGCTTGAGCCAGGCGTCGTAGCGCAGGGCGGCGAATTCATTGCTGCCCGCCCCTTCGAGCGCACCCTGCAGGATGTGCGGCTCGGTGAAACAGTCGGACAGCGGCTGGCCTTCGATCATGCGCCGGGACATGCCCAGCGCATCTTCCAGTGCCGAGTTGGCGAAGACGACCGTGCCATCCAGGCGGACCACGGCCACCAGCGTGGCCAGCAGGTCAAAGGCCTGAAAGCGCACGGGCGGGGTGGGGGGCAAAGTCTTGGAGCTCAAGCGGGCCATTTTGACTGATCCTTGGCGTTGAGCCTTGCAAGGGCCGGGCCAAGCCAGGGCACTGGGCTCAGGGGGTGGCAGCCAGGGCCGCTGGGGCCAGGCGAGCAAGCTCCCGACGCAGACTGGCCACGTCGCTTTGCTGTCGAACCAGTTCTTCCCTCATCGCCTGCACACGGTCGAGGTAGCGCTGATGGTTGCGCCCCTCGATGCCCTGCTTGTCAGGCTCGCCTTGCTTGAACTCGGCCTGCAGTTGGGCCAGGCGTGTCTCGGCCTTGCGCAACTCGGCCTCCAGGATGGCCCGGGCATCGGCATCGCGGGCACGCTGCTGGGCCGCGTCAATGCGGGTGTCTGGACGGCCATCCCCTGCAGAGCGACCCTCCATGCGCACAGCAGGTAGAGGCAAGGCCTGCCTGCGCGTCCCTTGCGCGGCAGGCAGCACGGTCACGGCGGGCAGGTCGAGCGCCTGACAATCGCGCCCCTGGGCCAGGCGGGCGTCGTTGGTGTACTCATTGCCGCAGCGGAACACGGTGCCCTGCCCCCAGACGGGCCAGACCGCCAGCCCCAGGCCGGCGAGCATGCTTAAAGCTCGCAGACAGGACCGGAGCACACGGGACTGGAGAATGGGGAGCCACAGCACATCAGGCAGTATGGCGCCGCACGCATCCAAACCCAAGCGCGGCAGGGGCTTCAAGCGTGAGCAATTGCGTCCGAGCCCATAAAAAAAGGACGGCAAGCCGTCCTTTTTGGGATGCCTTCCGAAGAAGGCGCACTGCACGCTGATTACAGCGAGTAGTACATGTCGTACTCGACCGGGTGAGGCGCCATGCGGAAACGCGTGACTTCGCCCATCTTGAGCTCGATATAGGCATCGAGCATGGAGTCGGTGAACACACCACCCTTAGTGAGGAAGGCGCGGTCCTTGTCGAGGTAGTCCAGGGCCTGGTCCAGGCTGTGGCAGACGGTTGGCACCAGCTTGTCCTCTTCCGGGGGCAGGTGGTAGAGGTCCTTGGTGGCGGCTTCGCCCGGGTGGATCTTGTTTTCCACGCCGTCCAGACCCGCCATCATCAGTGCCGAGAAGCACAGGTAGGGGTTGGCCGAAGGATCGGGGAAACGCGCCTCGATGCGGCGGCCCTTGGGGTTGGCCACAAAGGGGATACGGATCGATGCCGAGCGGTTGCGCGAGCTGTAAGCCAGCTTGACCGGGGCCTCAAAACCAGGCACCAGGCGCTTGTAGCTGTTGGTTCCGGGGTTGGTAATGGCATTGAGGGCGCGAGCGTGCTTGATGATGCCACCGATGTAGTACAGGGCAAAATCGCTCAGGCCGGCATAGCCGTCGCCGGCAAACAGGTTCTTGCCGTCCTTCCAGATCGACTGGTGCACGTGCATGCCCGAACCGTTGTCGCCGGCGTAGGGCTTGGGCATGAA
>CANGYC010000066.1 GCA_947457975.1 Comamonadaceae bacterium
CTCGGGTGGCGAAAAGCAGCGTGTGGCCATTGCCCGCACGTTGCTGAAGAACCCGCCGGTGCTGGTGTTTGACGAAGCCACCTCGGCCTTGGACTCGGCCAACGAGCGGGCCATCCAAGCCGAACTCGCCAGCGCTGCGCAGCTCGGCCTGAATGGCCCGCTCGTTGGCCGAGTCCAGGGCCGAGGTGGCTTCGTCAAACACCAGCACCGGCGGGTTCTTCAGCAGCGTGCGGGCAATGGCCACGCGCTGCTTCTCGCCACCCGAGAGCTTCAAGCCCCGCTCGCCGACCATGGTGTCGTAGCCCTTGGGGGTGGAGACGATGAAGTCGTGGATGCGGGCCGCGCGTGCGGCCTCCTCCACCTCGGCGCGGCTGGCGCCCGGGCGGCCGTAAGCGATGTTGTATTCCACGGTGTCATTGAAGAGCACGGTGTCCTGCGGCACGATGCCGATGGCCTGGCGCACACTGGCCTGCGTGACTTGGCGGATGTCCTGGCCGGCGATCAGGATGCGGCCGCCTTGTCCTTGGCTGCTCACGTCGTAGAAACGGTAGAGCAGCCGCGCCAGAGTGGACTTGCCCGCCCCCGAGGAGCCGACCACGGCCACCGTCTTGCCGGCGGGAATGTGAAAGCTCACGCCCTGCAGGATGGGGCGGTCCGGCCCGTAGCCGAAGGCCACGTCCTCAAAGCGCACATCAACCTGACCGCTGGGCAGACGCAGGGCGGCTGCGGATGGCGCATCAGCCACCTCACGCTCCTCCTCAATGAGGCGGAACATCTTGTCCAGGTCCGTGAGGCTCTGCTTGATCTCGCGGTAAATCACACCCAGGAAGCCCAGCGGAATGTAGAGCTGGATCATGAAGGCGTTGACCATCACCAGGTCGCCCAGGGTCATGCGGCCGTCGATCACGCCGAGCGTGGCGCGCCAGAGCATGGCCACCAGGGCCAGCGCAATGATGAGCTGCTGGCCGGTATTGAGAAGGCTGAGCGTGGCCTGGCTCTTGATGGCCGCGCGCCGGTAGCGCTCCAGGCTCTCGTCGTAGCGGCGGGCCTCGAAGGCCTCGTTGTTGAAGTACTTGACCGTCTCGTAGTTCAGCAGCGAATCAATGGCCCGGCTGTGGGCCGACGAGTCGAGCTCGTTCATCTGCCGCCGGTACTTGGTGCGCCACTCGGTCACCGTGACGGTAAAAGAAATGTAGAACACCAGCGCCACGATGGTGATGAGCGCAAACCAGATGTCGTACTTCACCGCCAGCAGCGTGAGTACCAGCGTCACCTCAATCAAGGTGGGCACGATGCTGTAGAGCGAGTACGAGATGAGCGAATGCACGGCCCGGGTGCCGCGCTCGATGTCGCGCGTCATGCCGCCGGTCTGGCGGTCCAGGTGAAAGCGCAGCGACAGCGCATGCAGGTGGTTGAACACCTCCAGCGAGATGCGCCGGGCCGCGCCTTCCGTGGCCTTGGAAAACACCAGCTCGCGCAGCTCGGTAAAGAGCGAGGTCGACAGCCGCAGCAGGCCATAGGCCAGCAACAGGCCCATAGGCACCACCAGGAAGGCGGCCGCCTCCCGGGTCTGGGGGTTCATGGCGTCCACCAGGTCCTTGAGCAGCAGCGGCACGCCCACATTGGCCAGCTTGGCGCCCACCATGAAGGCCAGCGCCGCCATCACGCGCCATTTGTATTCCCACAGGTAGGGGAACAGGCGCCTGAGCGTCTGCCAGTCCGAGCGAGGATGCGCCGGCCTGTCGGCAGAGGCAGGCGGGGTCTGGGGGTCGGCTCTGTAACGCATGGGGGACAATCTGATGCAGGTTGGGTACCGGACGATTCCGGCCTCCTCGTACACCCGCAGAACCACAGGATTGTGCCCATGTCAGATGCCTCGCCCTCCCCAGCCGCCGCCCAGCCCGCCGCCGCCTCGGGCTTGCCCCAGGACCGCGAGCTGGTGATGAAGGTCATCCCCATGCCTGCCGACTGCAATGCCAATGGGGACATCTTCGGCGGCTGGGTCATGGCGCAGGTCGACCTGGCCGGCTCGGTGCTGCCGGCGCGCTACGTCAAGGGCCGCATGGCCACGGTGGCGGTCAACGAATTCATCTTCAAGCAGCCGGTTCGGGTGGGTGACATCCTGTCCTTTTTTGCCGGCATCAAACGCATCGGCCGCACCTCCATCACGGTGCAGGTCGAGGTGTTTGCCGAGCGCTACAGCGCACAAGGCCAGTACGTCAAAGTCACCGAGGCCAGCCTGACCTACGTGGCCATCGACGAGCAGGGCCGGCCCCGCCCCATTCCCGCCTGAGGGGCATGACCCCAGGGTCGGTATGTCAAGCCGGCCCCGGCAGGGGTGAACCCTCTTCGGACAAGTCCTAGAGACAGGAGCGGGCAGGCGCAGCTATAAACCTGGGTCTACACAAAAAGGTTATTGCTCGTGCAGCTGCTCCAGCTGATCATCAGCGGCATCGCGTTGGGATGCATCTACGGGTTGATCGCCCTGGGGTTCGTGCTCATCTATAAAGCCACCGAAACCGTGAGCTTTGCCCAGGGCGAGCTCATGATGCTGGGCGCTTTTGCCGGTCTGGCGGCCATGGCCTGGCTGGGCTTTCCCTTCTGGCTGGCCGTGCTGTCGGCGATTGCCGCCATGGGCCTGTTTGGCCTGCTGCTCGAACGCGCACTGATCCGCCCCATCCTAGGCCAACCGGCTTTTTCCATCGTCATGCTCACCATCGGCGTGGGCTACATGGTTCGGGGCCTGATCACCATGGTGCCCGGCCTGGGCACCGACACGCACGTGCTGGCTGTGCCCTACAAGGACCAGCTCTGGCAAATCGGCGGCCTGATCCTGCCGCTGGAGCAGCTCATGGTGATGGGATTTACGGCGCTGCTGTGCCTGGGTCTGTATGGCCTGTTCCGCTACACCCGGCTGGGCATCGCCATGCAGGCGGCCTCGCAGAACCAGCTGGCGGCCTACTACATGGGCATCCCGGTCCAACGCCTCAATGGCCTGGTGTGGGCCCTGGCCGCCATGGTGGCCGCCATTGCCGGCCTGCTGCTGGCGCCCATCACCTTTGTGCACGCCAACATGGGATTCATCGGTCTGAAGGCCCTTCCCGCCGCCGTGGTGGGTGGCTTTACCAGCCTGCCGGGCGCCATCGTGGGCGGCATGGTTATCGGTGTGGTGGAGTCCCTCTCGGGCTTTTACCTGCCCGAGGGTTTCAAGGACATCGCCGCCTACGTGGTGGTGCTGCTGATGCTCATGCTCAAACCCAACGGCCTGTTCGGCGAACGATCGGCTAAAAAAGTATGACGCGCACCACGAACCTGCTGACCCGCTGCCTGGCCCAGTGCCAACGTGGAACCGGCTCCGCCGGGCCACAGCTGGCGCCCCCCCAGGGGGGAGGCGCCGCAGGCGCTTCGGGGGGGAGCTCCTGATGCGCTTTGTCTTCAAAACCAGCTACGAGCAGGACCTGCGCCTGGCGCAGCACGGCGGCCATGTGTTCTGGTACGGCCTCCTCATGGCCGCGCTGGTGGCGGCGCCCTGGCTGTTCGGCGAGTACCTGCTGGCACAGCTGACCTTCATCCTCATTTACTCGGTGGTGGGCCTGGGCTTGATGGTGCTGGCCGGCTTTACGGGGCTGTTCTCCATTGGCCATGCGGCCTTCCTGGGCGTGGGGGCCTACACGCAGGCCGTGCTCACGGGCATGGGCTGGCCCTTCCCGCTGGCCCTGGCCGCCGCCGGCCTGCTCTCGGCCGCGGTGGGCGTGGTGGTGGGCCTGCCGGCGCTGCGGGTCAAAGGCATCTACCTGGGCATTGCCACGCTGTCATTTGGCTTCATCGTGGAAGAGGTGTTCGCCCGCTGGGACAGCGTGACCGGCGGCAACAGCGGCAAAACCGTGGGAGCGGTGCAGATGTTCGGCTGGACGGCCGACAGTGGCACCTCGTTTTACTTCGTGTGCCTGGCCGTCACGGTGCTGGCCACGCTGGCCTGCATCAACCTGCTGCGCAGCCCCACCGGCCGCGCCTTCGTGGCCATCCGCGACTCCGAGGTCTCGGCCCAGAGCATGGGCATCCACCTGGCCTATTACAAAACCCTGAGCTTTGCTTTTTCTGCCGCACTGGCCGGCGTGGGTGGGGCGCTGTATGCGCACCAGATCCGCTTTCTCACGCCCGACCAGTTCAACATCATCCAGTCCATCGACCTCTTGCTCATGGTGGTGATCGGGGGCCTGGGCTTTTTGCACGGTGTGTTCCTGGGCGCCCTCTTCCTCATTGGCCTGCCGCAGGCCATCTCCATGGTCAAGGACTTCCTGCCTGAGGCGGTGGCCTCAGCGCCTGGCCTCAAGGCCGTGGTGTACGGCGCGGTGCTGACCGCCTTTGTGCTCTTCGAGCCCATGGGCCTGTACGGCCGCTGGCTGAAGATCCGCACCTACCTGCAGCTCTTTCCCTTCTACCGCCAGGGCATGTTCAAGCGGCAGAAATCCTTCCAGAAATCGGACCGCCTCAAATGAGCACCCCCCTGCTCCAGGCCCAGAACCTGAGCGTGCACTTCGGTGGCGTGCGGGCCGTGCACGAGGTCAGCTTCGAGGTGAACGCCGGCGAGGTGTTCACCCTGATCGGGCCCAACGGCGCCGGCAAGACGACGGTGTTCAACCTCATCAGCGGCCTGTACACGCCCACCAGCGGCCGCATCACCTTCCAGGGCCCGCAGGGGCCGGTGGAGCTCACGGGCCGCGCACCGCACCACATGGCCTTGCTGGGCATTGCCCGCACCTTCCAGAACATCGAGCTCTTCGAGCACGCCACGGTGCTGAGCAACCTGCTGATCGGCCGCCATGTCCACCGCACGAGCGGCCTGTGGCAAGACCTCTTCTTTACCTCCGGCGTGCGCCAGGCTGAGCTGCAGGCGCGCCAGAAGGTGGAGGAGGTGATCGACTTCCTCAAGTTGCAGCACCACCGCGACAGCCTGGTGGCGGGCCTGCCCTACGGCGTGCGCAAGGTGGTCGAGCTGGGTCGGGCGCTGTGCATGGGACCTCGCCTCTTGCTACTGGACGAGCCCTCCTCGGGCCTGAATGTGGAGGAAACCGAGGACATGGCCTTCTGGATCCAGGACATCCGCGACGAGCTGGGCATCACGGTGCTGATGGTGGAGCACGACATGACCCTGGTCTCGCGCGTGTCCGACCGGGTCATGGCCATGAGCCAGGGCCAGGTGCTGGCCCTGGGCTCGCCGAGCCAGGTGCAGTCCGACCCCGCCGTGATTGAAGCCTACCTGGGCTCGGTGGACGATGTCGCCTCCCTGCGCAGAACGTCCCAGAGCGCAGGCGCAACCCAGACGGGAGGGCCGGCATGAGCAGCCAGGACAGCCTGGTGAGCGCCGAGCCCCTGCTCGAGCTGCTCAACGTGGAAAGCGCCTATGGCCCCATCAAGGCCCTGCGCGGCGTGAGCCTGAAGGTGCGCCGCGGCGAGATCGCCACAGTGCTGGGCTCCAACGGCGCGGGCAAGACCACCATCCTCAAGACCATCTCGGGCATACTGGAGCCGCGCAAGGGCTCGGTGAGCTTCAGAGGCCGTGCGATCACGGCCCAAGACCCGGCGACCATCGTGCAACAGGGCCTGTCGCATGTGCCTGAAGGCCGCGAAGTGTTCCCGCTGCTGTCGGTGCGCGACAACCTGCTCATGGGCGCCTACACGCGCAGCGACCGCGACGGCGTGGCGCGCGATCTGGAGACGGTGTTCGGCTACTTCCCCATCCTGCGCGAGCGCGCCGGCCAGGACGCTGGCCTGCTCTCGGGCGGACAGCAACAGATGCTGGCGATCTCGCGTGCCCTCATGGCCTCGCCCGACCTCATCTTGCTGGACGAACCCAGCCTGGGCCTGAGCCCTAAGCTCACCAAGGAAATTTTCGAGATCGTGGTGCGCATCAACCGAGAGCACGGCACCACCTTGCTGCTGGTGGAACAGAACGCCAACATGGCACTGAACGCGGCCGACTACGGCTATGTGCTGGAGAACGGCCGCATCGTGATGGAGGACACCTGCCCGCGCCTGCGCGAGAAGGACGACATCCGCGAGTTCTACCTCGGCATGAAAGACGCCGGCCAGCGGGGCGAGCGCCGCTGGAAGAAAAAGAAGCACTGGAGATGATGCGCATGGCCGGCCTTTGGGACCTCTCGCACATCCAGCCCGAGACCCGCGTGGTGCTCGAGGGCGATACGCTGACAGCGCTGTTCTGGAACGGCGTGGCGCAGCGGCGGGACCGGGTGTGGCTGCGGCAGAAGGAGCTGGGCATCTGGCGCAGCTGGACCTGGAACGAGGCTGGCCTGGCCGTGCGCGAGATCGCCGGCGGCCTGCTCAGCCTGGGTCTGGCACGCGGCGAGGTGGCCTCCATCCTGGCCAACACCCAGGTCGACTGGGTGCTGGCCGACCTGGCCATCCTCAGCTGCGGGGGCGTGGCCAACGGCATCTACCCCACCGACGCAGCCGATCAGGTGCACTACCTGTGCGCCGATTCGGCCACCTCGGTGCTCTTTGTGGAAGACGACGAGCAGCTGGACAAGGCCCTGGCCGTGCGCGAGCGCCTGCCCCTGCTGCGGCACATCGTGGTGTTCGACCTCAAGGGCCTGCGCGGACTCGACGACCCCGCCATCCTGGGCCTGGACGCGCTGCGCCAGCGGGGCCGGGAATTCCTGGCAGCCCATCCCGGGGCGCTGGACGTGCGCCTTGCGCAGGTGTGCCCCGAGGACCTGGCCATCCTGGTCTACACCTCAGGCACCACTGGCAAGCCCAAGGGCGCCATGCACACGCACCACGGCATGGTCTACGCCGTGCGCGGCTTTAACACGCTGATCGCACAAGACGAAGAAGACGAGCGCATGTGCTTCTTGCCCCTGTGCCACATTGCCGAGCGCGCTGGCGGTGAGTACTTCGCGCTCTACACCGGCACGCGCCTGAATTTCGTGGAGAACCCCGAGACCATTCCTGAGAACGTGCGTGAAATTGCGCCCACGGTATTCACGGCCGTGCCCCGCGTCTGGGAGAAGTTCTACTCGGGCGTGATGATCGGGCTCAAGGAGGCCAGCTGGCTGCAGCAGCGCGTCTACGGCTGGGCCATCGGGGTCGGCCAGCGAATTGCCGGCCGCGTGATTGAAGGCCAGCCGGTGCCGGCGCTGCTCAAGCTGCAGTTTTATCTGGCGCGCTGGTTGGCGCTGGACAACACGCGACGGCTCATTGGCATCCACCGCGCGCGCTTTTGCGTCACCGGCGCCGCCCCCATCTCGCCCGATCTGGTGCGCTGGTACCTGGCCCTGGGCGTGCCCATGTTGGAAGTCTGGGGCATGACCGAGACCTGCGGCGCCTCCACCGCCAACCCGGCTCAACGCATCAAGCCCGGCAGCATCGGCCCGGCGGCCAGCTTCAACGAGGTGCGCATCGACCCGACCACGGGCGAGATCCTGGTGCGCGGCCCCAATGTCTTCAAGGGCTACCTGAACCTGCCCGAAAAAACCGCCGAGGCCATCGATGCCGACGGCTGGCTGCACACCGGCGACGTGGGCACGATCGATGCCGAGGGCTACCTGCGCATCACCGACCGCATGAAGGACATCATCATCACGGCCGGCGGCAAAAACATCACGCCCTCGGAGCTGGAAAACGAGCTCAAGTTCTCGCCCTACATCACCGACGCGGTGGTCATCGGCGACCGGCGCCCCTACCTGGTGGCCATCGTGATGATCGACCAGGAGAACGTGGAAAAGTTCGCCCAGGATCGGGATATCCCTTTCAGCAATTACGCCAGCTTGACGCGCGCGCCGGAAATACAAGAATTGATCCAGGCCGACATCGACCGGGTGAACGCCGGGTTCGCGCGGGTCGAGCAGATCAAGAAGTTCTTCCTGCTCGAGCGGCAACTGAGCGCCGAAGACGAGGAACTCACCCCCACCATGAAGCTCAAACGCAAACTGGTCGAGCAGAAATACGCTGACCAGATCGAGGCCCTTTACCGATAACCCCAAGGAGACCCCCATGACCCTGAAGATCCCCACCCTCGCGGCAGCCACCCTGCTCGCGCTGACCACCCCTCTGGCTCTGGCACAAAGCCAGGGTGTGAGCAAAACAGAGATCACCCTGGGCTCCATCCAGGACCTCTCGGGACCCCTGGCCGGCTTTGGCAAACAAATTCGCTCGGGCATGCAACTGCGCGTGGACGAACTCAACGAGCAAGGCGGCGTGGCCGGCCGCAAGATCAAGCTCTTGGTGGAAGACTCGGGCTACGACCCCAAGCGCGCCGTGCTGGGTGCGCAGAAGCTGGTGAACCAGGACAAGATCTTCGCCATGGTCGGCCACATCGGCACCGCGCAGAACCTGGCGGCCATGCCGGTGCAGTTCGAGAAGAACGTGGTCAACTTCTTCCCGGTCACCGCCGCGCGCGAGATGTACGAGCCCTTCCACCGGCTCAAGTACTCCTTTGCCGCCACCTACTACGACCAGCTCCGCCAGGCCACGCCCCGGCTGGTGAAGGAAAAGAACGCCAAGAAAGTCTGCTCCATCTACCAGGACGACGAGTTCGGTCTGGAGATCCAGCGCGGTGCCGAAGACGGCCTCAAGACCCTGAACATGACCATGGCGGAAAAGACCACCTTCAAGCGTGGCTCCACCGACTTTTCCTCGCAAGTGGCCCGCCTGAAGGCCGCCGAGTGCGACTTCGTGGTGCTGGGCACCCTGATCCGCGAGACCATCGGCACCATCGGCACGGCGCGCCGCACCGGCTTTAATCCCACCTTCCTGGGCTCAGCCGGCGCTTACACCGACCTGATCCACAAGCTCGGCGGCCCCGCCATGAACGGCCTGTACGCCACCATGACGGTGCAGAACCCCTACCTGGACGAGGCTTCCCAGCCCATCCGCTTCTGGGCCAACAAGTACAAGACCAAGTTCAACGATGACCCCACCGTGTTCTCGGTCTACGGCTACAACGTCATTGACGCGTTCATCCGTGCGGCACAAAAAGCCGGTGGCAACCTGAGCACCGACAGCTTCGTCAAGGCCATGGACTCCATGGTCATCCCGGCCGACATCTTCGGCACCCCTGAGATGAAATTCAGCCCCACCAAGCGCCTGGGCAGCAACCTCTCGCGCCTGTCCCAAATCCAGGATGGCCGCTGGAAGGTCGTCTCCGACTACATGAAGGAATGAATGCCGCGCCGCTGAGCGGCGCCCCCCCTCGCGCCGCCCAGCGGCGCCCCACTTTTCCACCGCCTTTCGGGGCGGTTTTTTTTTGCCGTGCAATTCGTCCCCAGGGCCTATTCAACGAGCCGGCCGACGCGTGCCGGGGACTCCCAAAGGAGCGCGGCTTGCAAGGCGCGTGGGCCTTCAGGAGACGATGTAGGCGCCGGAGCCTGCGGCCAGGAGCAGGCCGTTGGCGCCGTGGAATTCCATGCGCGTGCTGCCCACGCGCGAGCCCAGGCGCAGCACCTCGGCGTGCATCACGAAGTGTTCGCTCACAGCCGGGCGCAGGTAGTCAATGCGCAGGTCAATGGTGCCGAGCTTGTCAAAGCGCATGGTGCGCTGCTCGGGCGGCTCGTCCATGTGGCGCGCCCCCAGAGCAGCCATGCAGGCCAGGCCCCCCAGGGCATCGAGGCTGGCGCTGATCACACCGCCATGCATGCGGCCGTGCACGAAGTGACCGATCAGCTCGGGCTTCATGTCGATGCGGGCGCTCACCCGGCTGGGCTGGATGTCCGTGACCTTCAGGCCCATGACCCGGTTGAAGACGATCTGCTCTTCAAAGAGCAGGCGCAGGGCCTCGACGAATTCGGGCTCGAAGGACTGGACCGCAGTGTGAGGGGTGGATGTCATCAGGCTCAGAGCTTGCTGAAGTCGGGCTTGCGCTTGTCCATGAAGGCAGAAAAGGCCTCGCGGGCGGCAGGCTCGGTGAGCATGCGGCTGAAGGTCTCGCCCTCTTCCTTCATGCGCTCGGCGACGACCGCATCCTGGCCCTTCTTCATGAGGCGCTTGGTGGTCATCAGCGAGCTCAGGGGCTTGGCGGCCAGCTTGGCCGCCTGCTGCTGGGCCAA
>CANGYC010000067.1 GCA_947457975.1 Comamonadaceae bacterium
CGCTGTCGAGCCTGATCACCGACAGCTACGACGTGTACGCCAACTTCCCGGTCACCAACATGGCCGCGTTGCAGAACAAGAAAATCCACGCGCCGGGCACCTCGGCCAACTGGATGCGCGATACCGGCGCCACACCGGTGGAAGGCGCACTCACCACCTACTACACCAACATCCAGACCGGCGTGACCCAGGGCGCCCTGAGCTTTGCCAGCGGCATCGCTCCGGCCCGTGTGCACGAGGTGGCCAAGTACCTGACCCGCGTGGATGTCGGCGCCATGTACTTCGGCAGCGTGGCGGCCAACAAGAGCTTCTTCGATAAGCTCCCCAAGGAAGTGCAGGACGCCTTCGTCAAGGCTGGCCGCGCCACCTCAATCGCCCACGGCAAGCATGTGACCGCATCGTCTGCACGCGCCATGGACACGATGAAAGCCGCCGGTCTGCAGATCTCTGAGCTGCCGGCCGCCGAGCGCGCCAAGTGGATCAACGGCCTGCCCGACATCATCAGCCCCTGGCTGCAGACCACTGGCGATGCAGGCAAGTCGGTGCTGCGCGCCTACTTTGACGAGCTGCGCGCCCGTGGCATCAAGCCTCTGCGTGACTGGGACAAGGCTGCCCGCTGAAGGCCGCTTGACGCGCTGATGACCCCGGTCCGTCCGGCACGGCCTCACCATGCGGTGAGGTCGACCGGACGGACTTTATTGTTGAAAGACTTCATACATCATGGCTGCTGACGTTGACCTTGACGCTCCTGCGCCCCGAGCGCGACATCCGCTGGACTTTCCTGCCCAAACATTGGCCTCGGTCGGTACGGTATGGATCTTCGTGATCATGTGCCTGGTGGTGGCCGACGTGATTGGCCGCGATTTTCTCAACAGCCCCATCACTGGCGTAGCTGAGTTCTCGGCGCGCTCGGTGGCGTCCATCGTCTTCCTGCAGTTGGCCGCAGCGGTGTGCAGCGGCCGCATGACCCGCAGCGACTTCCTGCTGAACCTGATCGGCAAGCGCTCGCCTGCCGCAGTCACGGCGCTTGACGTGTTCAACGCGCTGATAGGCGCAGTCCTGTTCGCAGCACTGGCTGCCATGGCCTGGCCAGAATTCCGCAATTCCTGGGCCAGCAACGAGTTTTATGGTGTGCAGGGCGTTTACAGCGTGCCGGCCTGGCCGTTTCGCGGCCTGATCATTGCCGGCTCCGCGGCGGCCGCACTTTGCTATGTACTAACGATTCCCGGCATCCTGCGCCAACACGGCAAGACCGGACCTGTGGACGATCCATTGGGAGGTGGCGCATGAGCGAACTTGGACTGGGAGGCCTGCTTGTTGGCGGCCTCGTGCTGTTGGTGCTGCTGGGCGTGCACATTGGCGTGGCCCTGCTGGCCGTCGGATTCTTCGGCGTCTGGCTGGTGCGAGACAACATCGACATGGCCATGCGGCTGATGTACATGGCCGCCTACAACGGCGTGGCCGACTACATCTTTGCCACCATCCCGCTGTTCGTGCTGATGGGCTTGCTGGTCAGCATATCGAATGTGGGCAAGGACACCTTCACCGTGGCCGAAGTGCTGCTGCGCAAGGTGCGTGGCGGTCTGGGCGTGGCCACCGTGGCGGCCAACACGGTGTTTGCCGCAGTCACGGGCGTATCGATTGCATCGGCGGCGGTGTTCACCCGTGTGGCGGTCCCAGAGATGGTGCGCCACGGCTACCGGACCACCTTTGCCACCGGCACCGTGGCCGGCAGCTCGGTGCTGGGCATGATGATTCCGCCCAGCCTCTTGATGATCATCTACGGCGTGCTGGCCGAGCAATCGATCGGCAAGCTCTTCATTGCCGGCGTGATCCCAGGCTTCATGCTGGCCATCGTGTTCGCGGTGATGATCATGCTGATGGCGCGCTTTACACCCGGCAAGGTGTTCGACCTTGAGCGACAGGCTGAGCTGGCGCGCGAGAACCGCATCGGCATCACGCTGACCGGCAGCCAGATGGCCGGCAAGCTGCTCCCCATCGCTGCCCTGGTGGCGCTGGTGCTGGGCGGTCTGTACGGCGGCTTCTTCACGCCCACTGAAGCCGGCGGCGTGGGCGCCTTCGGTGCGTTGGTGATCGCGCTGCTGCGCAAGTCGCTGGGCAAGGGCAACCTCTGGCGCGTGCTGCATGAAACCGGCAGCGTGTCGTGCACCATTTTGATCTTGCTGGTGGCTGCGGCTTTTTACAGCCGCATGCTCAGCGTGGCTGGCGTGCCGGTGGCCATTGCCGACGTGGTGCGCGATGCCGGTCTCGGGCCCTACGGCTTTTTAGCGCTGTACATCGCCATCGTGCTGCTGCTGGGCATGATCCTCGACTCCAGCTCCATCCTGCTGATCATGACGCCGGTGGCCGCACCGATTGCACAGGCCTTTGGCTTTGATCTGATTCACTTCGGCGTGATCACGGTGCTGGCGGTCGAGATGGGCCTGCTCACGCCGCCCTTCGGCATCTCGGTGTTCACCGTCAAGTCGACCCTCAACGACCCCAAGGTGTCGGTGGAGAGCATCTTTGCAGGCGCCCTGCCCTTCGTGGGCGCGATGTTCTTGGTGCTGCTCTTGGTGTGCGCCTTCCCCTGGCTGAGCACGGCGCTGATCTGAAGCACCATAGCCCGGACGACCCGCAAGCGCTGGTTTGCTCGGGCCCCAAAGATTGCTGGGAAAGAAATGAAAAACGCCACCCGAGGGTGGCGTTTTTCATGAATGGTTGGTGGGCGATACATGGATCGAACATGTGACCCCTGCAGTGTGAATGCAGTGCTCTACCGCTGAGCTAATCGCCCTACCGAAGCGGCTGAGTATAGCTTGTTTTTTCATCTTCTCTTCACGGGGGAAGGGCAGCTTCGACTGTTCTCCAGACCGTCTGGCCCTTGCTGGCCTTGTCCAGGCCCTCCAGCACGGTCAGGTGGGCACTCAACTCAGATTCATTGGCCCGCAGCACGGGCAAGTCAAACGCCCGCAGGTCCACGGTCTTGAACGCATTCACGGGGCCTTCATCGGCGCTCATGTCCATGGCCAGGCTGTTCTGGCCGCGCGTGAGGTTGATGTAAACCTCGGCCAGCAGTTCGGCGTCAAGCAAGGCACCGTGGAAGGTTCGGCCCGAGTTGTCGACTTCCAGCCGGTCGCACAGGGCGTCAAGGGAGTTGCGCTTTCCAGGGAACATTTCCTTGGCCAGCACCAGGCTGTCGATCACGCCGCCGAGGAAGGACTTCACAGGCGGGCGGCCAATGAGTTCAAGCTCCTTGTTCAGAAAGCCGATGTCGAAAGGCGCGTTGTGGATGATGAGTTCGGCCCCCTCCAGGTAGGCCAGCAGTTCATCGGCCACCTCCTTGAACTTGGGCTTGTCCTTGAGGAACTCGTTGCTGATGCCGTGCACCTTGAGCGCGTCTTCATGACTGTCACGCTCTGGATTCAGGTAGAAATGCTTGTTCTGTCCGGTGAGCTTGCGGGCCACCAGTTCGACGCAGCCGATCTCGATGATGCGGTCGCCCGTCTCGGCAGAGAGGCCTGTGGTTTCAGTGTCGAGGACGATTTGGCGCATGGGCAGAATTATCGCTGTGCCATGGAATACTGCGCCCCTGATGAAAAAACATGTGGCGCTCACCTTGCTGGCCGTGACCACCCTGGGCGTGCTCAATGCCCACGTGGATTTGCCCGAGATCGATGGGCGCCGCTTCGTGAAGGTCCAGGAGAAGTTGCACGACCCAATAGGCTGGCTCGAAGATCGCGCCGATTCTTTGCTGGCGCGCTGCACTCAGGTGCATGCACTCGGGCCGGCTTTGCCCGACACAGAGCTCGCCCTGGCGGCGATCCGCTCCTTCAGCCCACCCGACTCCCACAGCGCACAGCTGCGACAACTGCTTGCTCAGGGTGACTGGCTGCTGGCGGAGGTGAGCTTCGATGCACTCAGCCCCGCGGTGGTGGCCTTGCGCCGGCAAGCAGGAGGCATGCAGGTGGTGGACGGCGCCATCTGGAGCGGCAGCACCCTGCCCTGGCGGCCAGCGCCCTTGATCCGTCGGCATCTGCAGACACAGGCGCCCCAGATGCCCCAGGCCCTGCTGGAGTGCTTCAGGCCCGAAGACCCGCTCTTTCAGGCCCGCTGACCCCGCTGGCCCCCCAGGAGCTCAGTGGTTTTCCTTGGCGTGGTTGATGGAGTACTTGGGAATTTCCACCGTCACGTCCTGCTGGGCCAGGATGGCCTGGCAGCTCAGGCGGGACTGCGGCTCCAGGCCCCAGGCCCGGTCCAGCATGTCTTCCTCGTTCTCGTCGGCTTCGTTGAGCGACTGGTAACCCTCGCGCACCACCACATGGCAGGTGGTGCAGGCGCAGCTCATGTCGCAGGCGTGCTCGATCTTGATGTCGTTGTCCAGCAGCGCCTCGCAGATAGAGGTACCGGCAGGCGCAGTGATCTGGGCCCCCTGGGGGCAGTATTCCGGATGGGGAAGGACCTTGATGATGGGCATGGTGTCTCGGTTAAATCGTGGCGATGTTCTTGCCGGCCAGGGCCTGCTGGATGCCCTTGTTCATGCGCATGGCGGCAAAGGCCTCGGTGCCGTGGGCCAGGGACTTGGTGGCGGCCTCGATGGCGGCAGCATCGCCAGCTGGGCGGACTTGGCGCAGCTCGTTCAAGAGTGTGTCGATGCGCAGGCGCTCTTCTGGGCTGAGCAGGTCACCATCGAGTTCAAGCGCGCTTTGGGTGGCCAGCATCATGCGGTCGGCATCGACCTGGGCCTCGGCCAGCGCCCGGGCCTGCATGTCCTGTTGGGCCGTTGAGAAGCTCTCCTGCAGCATGCGGGCGATGTCCTCGTCGGCCAGGCCATAAGAGGGCTTGACGTCGATCTGGGCCTCCACGCCGCTGACCTGCTCGCGGGCGCTCACCGTCAGCAGGCCGTCTGCATCGACGGTGAAGGTGACCCGGATGCGGGCGGCGCCGGCCGCCATGGGCGGAATGCCGCGCAGTTCAAAGCGGGCCAGACTGCGGCAGTCGGCCACGAGGTCACGCTCGCCTTGCACCACATGCAGGGCCAGCGCGGTCTGCCCGTCCTTGTAGGTGGTGAAGTCCTGGGCCATGGCCGTGGGAATGGTCTGGTTGCGCGGCACGATGCGCTCGACCAGGCCGCCCATGGTCTCGATGCCCAGTGACAGGGGAATCACATCGAGCAGCAGGATGTCGTCGGCGCCGCGGTTGCCCACCAGCTGGTGGGCCGACAGGGCTGCGCCCAGGGCCACAACCTCATCGGGGTTGAGGTTGGTCAGAGGATCGCGGCCAAAGAACGCACGCACCGCTTCCTGCACCACGGGCATGCGGGTGGAGCCGCCCACCATCACGACGCCCTGGATGTCGTCCTTGCCCAGCTGGGCATCGCGCAGTGCGCGCCGCACCGCCGACAAGGTCCGGCTGGTCAGCGCTTCCGTGACCTGGGCCAAGAGGGCGCGATCGAGACGGGCGCTCAAGCGATGGCCGTCGAGCACCAGGTCCAGGGCCACGCTGTCTTGCGAGCTGAGGGCCTCCTTGGCCTGGCGCGCCTGGCGATGCAGTTGCGCGCGGGCCGAAGCGCTCAAGGACGCAGTCGCAGCAGCAGTGCCGCTCTGGGCAAGCAGCCAGTCGGCGATCGCCCGGTCGTAGTCGTCACCGCCCAGGGCCGAGTCGCCGCCGGTGGCCACCACCTCGAACACGCCGCGGGTGAGACGCAGGATGGAAATGTCAAAGGTGCCACCACCCAAGTCGTACACGGCAAACAGCCCTTCGCTCTGGTGGTCCAGGCCGTAGGCGATGGCGGCGGCCGTGGGCTCGTTGATCAGGCGCAGCACGTTCAGGCCGGCGAGCTGTGCGGCATCTTTGGTGGCCTGACGCTGGGCTTCGTCAAAGTAGGCGGGCACCGTGATGACGGCGCCATCGATGTCGGCGTTGAAGCTGTCCTCGGCGCGGTAACGCAAGGTGGCCAGGATCTCGGCGCTGACCTCAACCGGGCTTTTCTCACCCGCGCGGGTGCGGATGGCGACCATGCCGGGCTTGTCGATCAGCTCGTAGGGCAGACGGGCCTTCACGTCGGCCAGGCCGCGCCCCATCAGCCGCTTGACCGAGGCAATGGTGTTGAGCGGGTCATCGACCTGCGAGGCCAGGGCATCCAGGCCGATCTGGCGGCCGCCCCCTTCGAGGTAGCGAACCACGCTGGGCAGGATCACCCTGCCCTGTTCGTCGGGCAGGCACTCGGCCACGCCATGACGGACCGCGGCCACCAGCGAATGGGTGGTTCCGAGGTCGATGCCAATACCGATGCGGCGCTGGTGCGGGTCAGGCGCCTGGCCAGGCTCGGAAATTTGCAGAAGTGCCATGCTGTGTATGAATGAAGAAGAAGGAGGCGTTCATCGCTCAGGATGCGAGCGCGCCATGAGGCCGCCTAAGAAGACCGTGCAGGCCACCGCAGCGCCCCGCACCAGCGTTCAAGCTGAAATACGGTCGAGGCGGTCCTCCACCTCCTGAGCAAAGCGCTCGATGAACATGAGCCGGCGCACAAGCTGCGCGGCAGACTGCACATCGTCAAGCTGATCGAGCAGGCGCTCGAGCTCGGCCAGGGCCGCGCGCCGGGCGGCAGCGGTGTCGTTGAGCAGCGATTCCAGCGCCTGCGCGCCTTCGGCCTCGTCCAGAGACTCGCGCCAGGCCATCTGCTGCATCAGGAAATCGGACGGCATGGCCGTGTTGTCGTGCGCGCGGATGGCGGCGCCGCGCAACTCGCACAGGTAAGCGGCGCGCTTGAGGGGGTCTTTCAGACGCTGATAGGCCTCGTTGATGCGCACAGACCACTGCATGGCCAGGCGCTGAGCAGCGGCACCTTCGGAGGCGAATCGGTCGGGGTGGGCCTGCTTTTGCAGGTCTTTCCAGCGTGCATCGAGCTCGCTGCGGTCCTGCGCAAAGCGGGCCGGCACGCCGAACAACTCGAAGTCACTGGACTGCAGCTTCATGAAGGAAGATGGTGCGGGCCCGATGCTCAAACGCGAAAGCTCTCGCCGCAGCCGCAGCGGTCGCGCTCGTTGGGGTTGCTGAACTTGAAGCCCTCATTGAGGCCCTCGCGCACGAAGTCAAGCTCGGTGCCGTCGATGTAAGCCATGCTCTTGGGGTCCACCAGCACCGTCACGCCGTTGTCTTCGAACAGCACATCCTCGGGCGCAGCCTCATCGGCATATTCGAGCTTGTAGGCCAGGCCTGAGCAGCCCGTGGTCTTAACGCCCAGGCGGATGCCGATGCCTTTGCCTCGCTTGGCGATGTAACGGGTCACATGACGCGCAGCCGCGTCGGTCAGGGTCACAGCCATGGGAGTGTTGTCCGCAAGTTCTCAGGTTCTGCAGAAAGCTCAGGCCGCTTGGCCGTGGCGCTTCTTGTAGTCGTCCACGGCCGCCTTGATGGCATCTTCAGCCAGGATGGAGCAGTGGATCTTCACCGGCGGCAAGGCCAGTTCCTCGGCGATGGCGCTGTTCTTGATGGACGCGGCCTCGTCCAGGGTCTTGCCCTTGACCCACTCGGTGACCAGCGAGCTCGATGCAATCGCCGAGCCGCAACCGTAGGTCTTGAAACGTGCATCCTCGATCACACCCGTCTGCGGGTTGACCTTGATCTGCAGCTTCATCACGTCGCCGCAAGCCGGGGCCCCCACCATGCCGGTGCCCACCGTCTCGTCGCCCTTGTCGAAGGAGCCAACGTTGCGGGGGTTCTCATAGTGCTCAACCACTTTGTCGCTGTATGCCATGTCTTCACTCCTGATGCTGTGAGAGTCGCCAGACTGGCTGGCACCCTCGTGAATTCGTCATGCGCTCAGTGCGCGGCCCACTGGATGGTGGACAGGTCCACGCCGTCCTTGAACATCTCCCACAGGGGAGACAGCTCGCGCAGGCGGGCCACATTTTCCTTAATGGACTGGACCGCGAAATCGATCTCTTCCTCCGTGGTCCAGCGCCCGATGGTCATGCGCAGGCTGCTGTGGGCCAGTTCGTCACTGCGACCCAGGGCACGCAGCACGTAGCTGGGCTCCAGGCTGGCGGAGGTGCAGGCCGAACCGCTGGAGACCGCCAGGCCCTTGATGCCCATGATCAGCGACTCGCCTTCCACAAAGTTGAAGCTCATGTTCAGGTTGTGGGGCACGCGGCGTTCGGCGTGGCCATTGAGGAACACCTCCTCCACATCCTTCAGGCCATTGAGCAAGCGCTGCTGAAGGGAACGGATACGCTCGTTCTCGGCGTGCATCTCTTCCTTGGCAATGCGGTAGGCCTCACCCATGCCCACGATCTGGTGCGTGGGGAGCGTGCCCGAGCGCATGCCGCGCTCATGCCCGCCGCCATGCATCTGCGCCTCCAAGCGCACGCGCGGTTTGCGGCGTACGTACAGGGCGCCGATGCCCTTGGGCCCGTAGGTCTTGTGCGAGGTCAAGCTCATGAGGTCCACCGGCAGGGAGGCCAGGTCGATGTCTATGCGTCCGGTGGCCTGGGCGGCATCGACGTGGAAGATCACGCCTTTTTCGCGGCACAGCGCACCGATGGCCTGGATGTCCTGGATCACGCCGATTTCGTTGTTCACGAACATCACGCTCACCACGATGGTGTCCGGGCGGATCGCCGCTTTAAGGGCCTCCAGATCCACCAGGCCATCGGACTGCACGTCCAGGTAAGTGACCTCAAAGCCCTGCCGCTCGAGCTCGCGGCAGGTGTCCAGCACCGCCTTGTGCTCGGTCTTGACCGTGATCAGGTGCTTGCCCTTGGTCTTGTAGAAGTGGGCTGCGCCTTTGAGGGCCAGGTTGTTCGATTCGGTGGCGCCGCTGGTCCAGACAATCTCGCGAGGATCAGCCCCAATCAGGGCCGCCACCTGGGCACGGGCGTTTTCCACGGCCTCCTCAGCCTCCCAGCCCCAGGCATGGCTGCGCGATGCCGGGTTGCCGAAATGCTCGCGCAGCCAGGGGATCATCGCGTCCACCACCCGCGGATCGCAGGGATTGGTGGCGCTGTAGTCCATGTAAATGGGGAAGTGAGGGGTCTGCATGGTGTCTGGGGGATCCAGGGAATCAATGAAATGAAGTGGAGACAGTCCCACTGGCCCGGACCTGCGGGCCAGGGGAAAGGTCTCGTGCTCAGGTCTTTGAGAAGGCGTTGCCCAGGGCAAACACCGAGTTAGGCGCATTCACACGCACCGGCTTGACCACCGGCGCAGCGAACACAGCCTTCTTGACCGGGGGGGTGCTCTCAATGACCACGCCCTTTGCAATCTGGTCATCGACCAGCTTCTGCAGGGTCACGGAGTCGAGGAACTCCACCATGCGGCTGTTCAGAGAGGACCACAGCTCGTGGGTCATGCAGCGACCACCGTCGCCATTGCAATTTTCTTTGCCGCCGCAGCTGGTGGCGTCCAGAGGCTCATCGACAGACACGATGATGTCGGCCACCGTGATCTCGGCGGCCTTGCGACCGAGGGTGTAGCCACCACCAGGGCCACGGGTCGACTCGACCAACTCATGCCGACGGAGCTTGCCGAACAGCTGCTCCAGGTAGGACAGAGAAATCTGCTGGCGCTGGCTGATGGCAGCCAGGGTGACAGGTCCGTTGTTCTGGCGCAGAGCCAGATCGATCATGGCAGTGACCGCAAAGCGGCCTTTGGTTGTGAGGCGCATTTTTCAAGCTCCTTCAATGATGGCTTGACTAACCGTTGAGGTCTTGTCGACAGTGAGGACCGCCGACCCGTTTCCCACCCTCTCCGACTGGCTGAGGTCATCAGCTGCGGTCTGCTTTTGTGTTTTCTTGAGTGATGCGGTCAACTATAGCAAAAAATCCAAGCGATTTGCTGGGGAATCAATACCGATCAGTCATTTTTTGACTGAATAGAAACCAACGGGAACAGAAGAGGGCTCAGGCGGCCGGGGCGATGCTGTCGCCCCCCGACGC
>CANGYC010000068.1 GCA_947457975.1 Comamonadaceae bacterium
AGTCAGGCGCTGACGGCAGCTCAGGCGCGCCTGCGCCTGGGCGCCGGCCGTCGCCAGGCGTTCGAGCACCTGCACCATGTTGGGCGCGTGCGGGCGCTGGTCGTAGTTCCAGTCCAGCTGCGCTTTAGTGAGCGCTCGCCAGTCGTGCATCACTCGAGCTTGGCGCCCGAGGCCTTGAGCGTGGCCTTGCGGCTGGTGCTCTCGCGGGCGATGTGGCGCTTGAATTCCTCGGGGCCGTTGCCCACGAAGTCGTAAGCCTTGCCTTCCACTTCGCGGCGGCGGAAGTCGGCATCGCTGATCACGGCCAGCACGTCGCGGTGGATCTTCTGCACAGTGGCCGCAGGCAAGGACGAGGGGGCGAACAAGCCCACCCACACATTCGCATCCACCTCGGGCATGCCCAGCTCGCCCACGGTGGGCACGTCGGGGAACGCGCTGGTGCGGGTTTTGCCGCCATAGGCCAGGGCTTTGAGCTTGCCCGCGGCCAGGTGCGGCCGCGCCGATGGAATGCCCGACCAGGTCATGGGCACTTCGTTGCCCACCACGGCCAGCACCGCCTGCGGAATGCCGCGGTAGGGAATGTGCACGATGAAGGTGCCGGTCTTTTGCTTGATCAACTCCATGGCCAGCTGCGGCTGGCTGCCCGGGCCGTAGGAGGCATAAGAGAGCGAGCCTGGTTTTTTGCGCGCCAGGGCGATGAGTTCTTGCAAGTTGTTGACCGGCAGCTCTGGGTTGACCACCAACATCTGGCTAAAGCTCACCAGGTGCGTGACCGGCGCGAAGTCTCGATCGAGGTCGTAGGGGAGCTTGGCGTACAGGTGCGGGTTGATGGTGAAGGTCGCATCCGTGGTGAACAGCAGGGTGTGTGCGTCGCTCGAGCGCGCCACCATTTCGGTACCCAGCAGGGTGTTGGCGCCTGGCCGGTTCTCCACCGTGACGGGCTGCATCCACCGGTCTTGAAGTTTGAGCGCCAGGGCGCGGGCCAGCACGTCCACGCCGCCACCGGCGGGGTAGGGCACCACCAGCCGGACTGCGCGCGTGGGCCACTCCTGCGCCTGGGCGGCGGCGGGAGCCAGGGCCGCCGACAGCAGCAGGCCGGCCAACAGGGCCAGGCCCTGTCGCCTGGGCGCGCGCGTGGCATTGTCAGTGGGGGATGCTTGCTCTAGAGTCATTGGATGCCTCATGTGAAACCTTTCTTGCCCGAAACCTCGCTGGCCCGGATTCTTCCAGCAGCCCGACACCGCTACCAGGGCGACCGCTTCTCGTTCCGTGAATCGGGAAGCCCTGACCAACCTGCGCTTGTGCTGCTGCACGGCATCGGTGCGCATGCGGCCTATTATCGGTGGGCTCTTGACGAGTTCTCGGCCTCGCACCGCGTGATCGCCTGGAACGCACCGGGCTACTGGCTCACCGACGCGCTGGCCCAGCCCACACCCACCGCAGCCGACTACGCTCAAGCCGTGGCCGATTTCCTCGATGCCCTGGGCCTGGAGCGAGTGGTCTTGGGCGGCAACTCCTTCGGATCGGCCGTGGCCCAGGCCTTTGCCATCCACTACCCGCAACGCGTGAGCCAGTTGGTGCTCACCGGCACCGGCGTGGGCCAGAAGGCGCTCACAGCCGAGCGCCGGCAGGCCTTCGAGGCCCGCATCGCGCGCGTGCGCCAGGGCAGCTACCAGTATGGCGATGCCGGTGTCGATGCCATGGTGGCCGCCTCGGCCAGCCCCGCTGTGCGCGAGGCCCTGGTGGAGATGGCCCGCGGCATTCAGCCCGAGGGCCTGCTGCAGGCCACGGCCTTTCGCCTGAGCGATTTCTTCAGCCCCGACCATGCCCAGGCGCTCACCATGCCCGTGCTCATGCTCCAGGGCAGCGAAGACCGCGTCAACCCGCGCAAAGACAACTGCGACCTGCTCTTGCCCCGCCTGCCCAACGGCCGCTTGGAGATCTTGCCCGAGGTCGGCCACCTGCCGGAGGTGGAGGCGCCCGCGGTTTATGCGCACTGGGTGCGCGCTTTTCTCCGCCAAGCCCCTAGCTGATCAGCTTCGGCAGCCAGGTGGCAATGCCCGGGATGAAGAAGATGGCGGTCAGCAGCAGCAGGCTCATCACCACATAGGGCAGCACCGCGACCATGATGTGGCTCATGGTCACGCTGGGCGGTGCGACGCCACGCATGGTCATGAGCAGCAGGCCGTGCGGTGGCAAGAGCAGGCCCAGCTGCATGCAGACCAGGAACATCACGCCGAACCACACCGGATCGATGCCCAGCGCATTGACGATGGGCATGAAGATGGGCAGGGTGATCATCATCATGCTCACCTGGTCCACGAAGATGCCCAGCAGGATCAGCACCAGCATCATGGCCGCCACCACCATGGCCGGTGACAGGCCCTGCCCGGTGATGAGCTGCACCAGGCCATTGCTGGCGCCGGAGAAGGAGAGGATCTGCGCGAAGGTGGTGGCGCCCAGGATGATGAAGAGGATCATTCCCGAGATGCCAACCGTGCCCTGCAGCGCCTTGCGCACCGCCTGCCAGCTGAGCTGACCGTACAGCGCGGCCAGCACCATGGTGGCAAAGGCCCCGATGGCCGCGCACTCGGTGGGCGTGGCCCAGCCGGCCGCCAGCGCCCCGACCACGACCCCGAAGATCGACATGGTGGGGATGACATAGGCCACCAGGGGCTGCCAGCGTTGCCAGCCCTGGAACTGGACATCGGCCGCATCATCGGCCGGCGCCAGTGAGGGTTGCATGCGCACGCGCACGATGATCCACAGCACAAAGGCCACCGACAGGATCAGCCCTGGCACGACGCCGCCGATCAGCAGCTTGGAAATCGAGATGCCCGACAGCGACCCCAGCAGCACCGTCAAGGCCGAGGGCGGGATCAGCATGTCTACCGCGCCGATGGCCATGATGGGGCCGGTGGCCATGTGTGGGTGGTAGCCGCGCTGCAGCATCACCGGCAGCATGAGCGAGCCCAGCATGGCGGTGGTGGCAATCGTGGAGCCCGAGATCGCAGAGAACACCGTGCCCGCCACCACCGCCACCACGGCCAGGCGCCCGGGGACCTGGCGGATCAGGCGCTCGATGCCTTCGATCACCTTGAATGCCAGACCGGTGTGGAACAGGATCTCGCCCATCAGCACGAACAGTGGAATGGGCGTGAGCGAGAAGGCGGTGACGGAGCTCACGCTGCTGCGGATCAATTGCACCAGCCCGATCTCCCCGCCCATGTAGAGCCAGGCGCCGATGAGATTGACGGCCAGAAAGGTCAGCGCCACCGGCATGCCGATGAACAGCAGCACGGTGGAGCCTCCGAGCATCAGCCAGGCAGCGAGAACCCAGTTGTCCATGTCTTGTCTTTCTCGGGTCGGTCGGCGGGTTCAGGCCGCGCTCACGGCGTCCTTGCGGGGGCCACGCTCGCCTTCCCACAGGCGGTGCATGCGGAACACCATTTCCACGGACAGCAGGGCAAAAGCGATCGGCAGCGGTGCCAGCGACCACCATTCGGGCGTGACCAGGGTCTTGATGTTCAGGGAACCCGCGCGCCAGCTGGCCAGCGTGGCTTCAATACCGTAGCGGCACAACAGCACGCAGCAAACCAGACCCAGCAGATCGCCCAAGCACTCCAGCCACCAGGCCAGGCGCTTGGGGATGGCCTGCAACACGATGTCCACGCGGATGTGCTGGCCCTGGCGCAGCAGCCAGGGAGCCACCGACATGGTGATGAAGTACAGCATCAGCTCGGACACCTCGTTGCTCCAGGCAAGGCCCTTGGGCCAGCCTGGTGGGGCGAGGTTGCGCAGCAGCACGTCGGCCACGATGATGAGCATCATGGCCAGCAGCGTGAGGCAGCCCGCCAGGGCCAGGGCCGAGATGAATCGGCCAAAGATCCTGGAGAGGGTCTGCATCACTTGCTGAACAGGGCCTTGAAGCGCGCGGCCACTTCAGGGCTTTGCTTGGCAGCGGCTTCCCAGCCAATGGCATAGGCCCTGTCGCGGAAGGCCTTGGATGTGGCGGCATCGAAGCTGATGGTGACGATGCCGGCCTTGGCCTGGCGGGCGGTCTCATCGGCAGCGAACTTGGTCCAGAAGGTGTTTTCTGCTTCCAGCGCCATGAGCTGGCGCTGCAGGTAGCTGCGCTGGGTCTCAGTCAGGCGCTTGAACGCCGGTAGGTTCATGATCAGAGAGACCTCGGCGTCATAAAAGCCCGGGTCCACGCGGAACTTGGTCTTCTCGTGCCAGTTCAGGTCGAAGATGCCGCCGATGGGCCAGCCATAGCCGTCAACCACGCCGCGCTCCAGGGCGGTGTAGACCTCACCGGGTGGCGTGGTCACCACGCTGGCACCCAGGGCCTGGAAGAAGTCGCGGTACACCGGCGTGATGCGGATCTTCTGGCCAGTCAGATCGAGCTTGTCGATCTTCTTGTTGGTGTAGATGTGGAAGGGCTGGTTCTCGGCCATGCGGGCCAGGTACTGCATGTTGCCCTTTTCATTCCAGACCCTGTTGATGGCGTCAAACGCACCGTTCTTGCGCTGCTCGGCCACTGGCAGCTGGGTGAGCTTGAGGAAGTCGGCCTCGGGCATGACGTTGGTGTAGAACGCGCCCGTGCTCAGCGCCATGTCCACCACGCCGGTCTTGACCGCATTACCCACCTCGAAGGTCGGGATGGCCTTGGGGCCGCCCAGGAAATTGATTTGCAGCACACCCTTGCCTTCGGCGTTGACCTTGTTGATCCAGGGCATGAGGCGCTGCACGTAGATCACGTTCTCGGGAAAGGCGCTGACCAGCCGGAGCGTGACTTCCTGGGCCTGGGCGGCGGCGGCCGCCAGCAGGCCCAGGCCGAGTGCGCAGCTGCGCAGAAGGTGAACGGGTTTCATGGGTTGTCTCCTTGGGGTGGGTGAAGGGAAATCAGCGGTGCAAGTGGGTGTGCAAAGCGGTTTTCAGAGCCTGGCCTGACTCGTCGGCCAAGGCGGCCTGGCGCAGCGCGGCCAGGCGCTGGTCTGGATGTGGCAATTCTGCCAACCGGGGCAGGCTGTCCATCAGTGTGCTGAAGTTGTGCCAGCCGCGCTGGTGGGTGTCGCTGTAGCCCTTGATGAGCTGCTGCGTGCGCACGATTTCCAGCGCCAGCTGCGGCTGCGCGGGCAAGCAGGCGCGCACCCGGTCCAGCCAGGCGCCCATGCGCTCTTGCTCCATCGCATAGCGCAGCGAGCCGGTGCGCCAGCGGCGCAGGCTGGCCAGCAGGTACAGCTGCAGATAGCCGCGCAGGGAGGTGGTTTGCACGATGCGGCCCCGGTGCAACCAGCGTCCCAGAAAGCGGCAGGCTCGGGGGCTGGCCAGCAGCCAGCGGCCCATCGAGGCGGGCAGGGTGTCGGCAATCTCTTCCAGGCGGGGATGCAGGAACTCGTTGATCTGCAGCAGCTGTGCCTCTTGCGCGCGCACCTCCTGGTGCACGCGTGCGAAGCGGCTGCGCCGGGTCTTCAGGTCGGCCACGCGCACCACGTCCTCGTAGCTCATCCACAGGGCCAGGTGGCGCGCGGCCTCGTTCATGAGCTCATCGGCCTGCCCGCCCTCGCCGCACAGGGGCTGCAAGGCCTGCAGGCGGTCCAGGTACAGGCCCGCGTAGGCCTCGTCCTGGTAGTCGGCCAGGCGCGTGATGCCCAGGCGCAGGTGCCTGTGGACAGCCGGCTTGAACTGGCGCGTGATGCGCTCATCGAGTGCCGCCAATCGGGGGCCGGGGCGCGCTTGCGCGTCGTCTGCCGCGGGCGCCTGCGCTTGGGAGGCTGCTTGATGGCCGGCGGCAAAGGCTTTGAGGCTGGCCGCCACGCCCACGCCGCCGCGTTCGATGGCGGCTTCGAACTGCGCGCGCGAGAAGGGCAGGCAGCCGGCAGCGGCCACCGCACCGAAGAGGCTTGCGCCTATGGGCGTTCCTGCGCGTTCGGCCATCTCTGCAAAGTTGGCCGCGATCAGCTGCCGCGCTGCGGCGCGGGCGCCTTCGAGCAGCTTGTCGCCGCTCACCCGGCCGTCGGCCATGGCCATCTTCTCGGTCATGGAGAACACCCGGTGGGTGGAGGCCACCAGGGTGGTGCGCTCTGGATGCACCAGGCCGCGCTGCAGGGCGCGGCCTGCCTCCATCAGTTCGGAGGCCACCACCAGGTCGACCTCGCCAGGAAAGGGCGAGAGCGCGAGCACGGGCGAGGTACCAGCCGGGATGCGCTCGCGCGGGTACATCTCCAGGTAGTAGATGGTCGCGCCGGTGCGCTGGGCCACACCAGGCACCGAGGTGGCCTGTGCCACGTAACCGTTGTGCTCGGCCAGGTCGACCAGCCAGTCGGACAGCACGCCGCCGCCCTCGCCGCCCATGGCCAGGATGGCAATTGAGATGCGTGGTCCGCTCATGCGTGCAGCCCCTGAAGACGGCGCTCGATGCGCGACTGCAGCCAGCCGATCACGGCGCCGCGCAGGCGCGCGCGCCAGCGCTCCCAGCGCGATGGGTTGTGCACGATCTCGGCACGGTAGAAGGAGGGGCAGAGCACGGCCGCATGCGAGACCTCGCCGCACAGGCCGCAGCCCACACAGCTGTCGGCGACCGAGGCCACTGGGTCCAGGCGCAGCGGGTCGGGGTTGGGTTTGATGGTCAGCGAGGGGCAGCCGGAGAGCCGGATGCAGGAGTGGTCGCCCGTGCAGGTGTCGGCGTCCACGCCGAAACGCTCGCGCACCACGCGCTCGCCCTGGGCGATGCGCTTTTTCACCTGCGGCTTGACGCGGCGCTGCTTGTTGAGCATGCACTCGCTCTGAGCGATCACTACCTTGGGCCCCTTGGCGCGGGTGGTCAGGGCCTCGCGCAGGGCGCCGCGCATTTGTTCAAGGCTGTAGGTGTTCGAGACCCCGCGCACCCATTCCACGCCTACACCACGCACAGCGCGCTCGATCGGGTTGTTGGTGCTGCGGATGGAATTGCTGGCCTGGGACGAGAGCACGTCCTGCCCGCCCGTGGCGGCCGAGTAGCCGTTGTCGATGACCAGCAGCACGTTGTCGGTCTGGTTGAACACGGCGTTGCCCACGCCGCTGGTCAGGCCGTTATGCCAGAAGCCGCCGTCGCCCATGATGGCGATGGTGCGTTTGTCGGTCTCGGGGGTGTTGAAGGCGGCGGCGCCCGCCCAGCCCAGGCCGTAGCCCATGGTGGTGGCACCGATGTTGAAGGGCGGCAGGATGGAAAACAGGTGGCAGCCGATGTCGGCGCTGATGTGGTGCGGCCCCAGCTCCTTTTCCAGCATCTTCATGGCGGTGAAGATCGGGCGTTCTGGGCAGCCCGTGCAGAAGGAGGGCGGTCGGGGGTGCACTTCGGCCACGGCCTGCGACACCGCTTCGGCCGCCGGCGCTGGCAGGGCGGCCTGGGCAGGTGGTGCATCGGCGGGGGCGTAGCGGGCGATGAACTGACGCAGGCCTTCGACCAGCACCGCACCTGTGTACTCGCCGGCCATGGGCAGCACATCCTTGCCATGCACGCGGGTGCTCAGGTCGGCGCGCCGCAGGATGGCATGCACGGCCTGCTCGATGAAGTCGGGCTGGCCCTCTTCCACCACCAAGAGGCCCCGCTTGCCACGACAAAAGCGCTCGAACTCGGCGTCCACCAGCGGGTAGGTGACAGTGAGCACGTACAGCGGCACCTTCGACTGGCCAAACTCGTCGGCCAGGCCCAGCAGCTCAAGCGCCCGCAGCACCCCGTTGTAGAGCCCCCCCTGAACCACGATGCCAAAGTCGCGCAGGTCTTCCGAGAAGAATTCGTTGAGCCCTTGCTGCTGGATGAACCGCACGGCCGCGGGCCAGCGCTTGTTCACCTTTTCCTGCTCGTGCAGGTAGCTGGCCGGCGGCAGCACGATGCGCTGGGTGTCGCGCCGGGGCTGCTCGATCGCATCCTTGAGCGAGAAGGGCGCGCGCACGTTGTCCTTGGTCTGAAAGCTGCCGTGCACATGGCAGGCGCGGATGCGCAGCTGCAGCATCACCGGCGTGTTGCTGGCCTCCGACAGCTCAAAGCTCTTTTCGACGGCGCGCACGATGCTCGGCAGATTGGGCCGGGGATCGACCAGCCAGACCTGCGACTTCATTGCGAAGGCATGCGAGCGCTCCTGCATGATGCTCGAGCCCTCGCCGTAGTCCTCGCCCACGATCAAGAGGGCGCCGCCCTTGACGCCACCGGAGGCCAGGTTGGCCAGCGCATCGGAGGCCACATTGGTGCCGACGGTGGACTTGAAAGTAACCGCCCCGCGCAGCGGGTAGTGCACCGAGGCCGCCAGGGTGGCCGTGGCCGTGGCTTCGGAGGCACTGTGCTCAAAGCGGATGCCCAGTTCGCGCAGGATGTCGTTCGCATCCGTGAGCACGTCCATCAGGTGCGAAATCGGCGCACCCTGGTAGCCGGCCACGTAGGACACGCCCGATTGCAGCAGCGCCTTGGTGACGGCGAGGATGCCTTCGCCGCGGAATTCCTCGCCCGCACCCAGTCGCAGTTTCTGCACCTCGGTGGCGAATGAACGCTCTGCCATCGCTGGAGATCTCCTGTGTCTGTCACCGGAATTCAGGCCGGCGTGAACGTGTGTTCGATCGGCAATGTAGGCACTCGCCCAGGGCGCGGCAAATGGAATGTTTCAATGCGCCTCATCGGTTTTGTGAATAATTGGTGGTAACCCGTATATGGTTTAAAAATGAACTTCCGACAACTCGACCTCAACCTCCTGCGCGTGCTGGTGGCCATCCACCGCAGCAACTCGGTGACCGCCGCCAGCAAGGCGCTGAACCTGTCGCAGCCGGCCACCAGCAACGCCTTGGCTCGGTTGCGGCGCTTTTTCGATGACGAGCTCTTCGTGCGCTCCCCCTCGGGCCTGCAGCCCACACGCCTGTGCGAGCAGCTCGCCCCGGCCATGCAGGCGCAGCTGCTGGGCATGGAGAACCTGGTCATGCGCCAGCAGCCCTTCGATCCGCGCGAGGGTGAGGTGCACTGGCGCTTGTCGCTCTCAGACCTGGGCGAGATCCTCTTCATGCCGCGCATCGCCCAGGCCCTGAGCGAGCAGGCGCCGGGGGCAACACTGTCGAACGTGGCTGTGGCCGCGCCGGAGGTGTCGGGTGCGCTGGAGACGCGCGAGGTCGACCTGGCCATCGGCATCCTGCAGGCGCAGCACCGCGGCATTCGCCGCGAGCGGCTGTTCAAGGAGGAGTTCATGGCGGTGGCTGCGCCGGCCTGGCGCCCGCCGGCTGGCACACGCGGCGCCCCCCTGAGCCGCGAGCAGCTCAGTCAGGCGCGTTTTGTGGTGGTCTCTCCCCTGGCCACTTTTCATGGCAGCGTGGAGACCATGCTGGTGCGCAAGCGCCTGCAGGACCGCATTGCCCTGCGCACCCGCCACTTCGGGGCCGTGGCTGACCTGGTGCACAGCACCGACAACGTGGCGCTGATTCCCGAGATGTACGCCCGCGACCTGGTGCAGCGCCAGGGCCTGAAGGCTTACCGCATTCAGGATGCCCCCAGCTACGAGGTGCACCTGCTGTGGCACAGCAGCACCGAGCGTGACGAGCGCCACCGCTGGATGCGGGCGCTGGTCAAGCAGCTGTTCTGGCGCGCCGACTGAAGGCGAAAGCCGTCTGGCGCCTCACAAGAGTTCCTCGCTCATGCGGTCCCTGATCCGCATGCCCAGGGGCCGGTCTCAGCCCAGTTAGCCGACGTTCAGGCTGCTGGCTCGGACCGCCGGCTCCCCAGGCTGGGGCGCTTGACCACAGGCCTGCCCAGCCTGCTGCGCGCAGGGCATCTGGCACAGCTCGCGCTCCTGGAGCACGCAGTTGCGATTGAAGGTGACCACGTGGTCCACCTCGGCGCGGATGCCGATCCACTCGCCGATGCGGTGGTCGTGGTGGCTCGGTACGTGGGCCATCAGCAGCTGGCCACTGGCCAG
>CANGYC010000069.1 GCA_947457975.1 Comamonadaceae bacterium
GGGCAGGGAGAAAGTGTTCAAACATGGCGGAATCTCGAGGGTGGGCAGAAGGGTTTTTGTCAGAGAATGGCCGAGCATGCCTGAAGGAGACGCCCATGCTCAAACGTATCGATGCCGCACTGCCCGTGCGGTACTGGGCCCTGGCCCTGTGCGCCTGCACCACCGCCCTGGCCTTGCTGAGCTGGGTGGTGTGGGGCCAGGGGGGCCTGGTCTTTGTGGGCGCGGGCCTGCTCACCTGGCGCGGCGTGCTGGACCTGAAGCAGACGCATCATGCCATCACGCGCAACTACCCCGTCATCGGCCACCTGCGCTTCCTGATGGAGTTCATCCGGCCGGAAATCCGGCAGTATTTTATTGAGAGCGACCGCGAAGCCGCCCCCTTCTCGCGGGCCCAGCGCTCGCTGGTGTACCAGCGCGCCAAGGGCGAGCCCGATGCCCGCCCCTTCGGCACCCAACTGGACGTGGGGGCGAGTGGCCATGAGTGGATCAACCACTCGATTCGGCCCACCGTGCTGCAGGACAGCGACTTCCGGGTGTGGATAGGGGGCGAGCCCGGGCGGCCTTCACCCTCGGCCACGCCCTGCACCCAGCCCTACGAGGCCAGCCTCTTCAACATCTCGGCCATGAGCTTCGGGGCGCTCTCGGCCAACGCCGTTCGCGCGCTCAACAAGGGGGCGCGGATGGGCGGCTTTGCGCACGACACGGGCGAGGGCTCGATCTCGCGCTACCACCGCGAGCATGGCGGCGACCTGATCTGGGAAATCGGCTCGGGCTACTTCGGCTGTCGGCACGAGGACGGCTCGTTCAGCGACGAGCGCTTCAGGGCCAATGCCTGCGACCCGCAGGTCAAGATGATCGAGCTCAAGCTCAGCCAGGGCGCCAAGCCCGGCCACGGCGGTGTGCTGCCGGGCGCCAAGGTCACGCCCGAGATCGCCGAGGCGCGCGGCGTGCCCGTGGGTGTGACCTGCGTCTCGCCGGCCGCGCACAGCGCCTTTTCAACGCCGCGCGAGATGATGGACTTCATCGCGCGCCTGCGGCAGCTCTCAGGCGGCAAGCCCACAGGCTTCAAGCTGGCCATCGGCCATGCCTGGGAATGGTTTGCCATGGTCAAGGCCATGCAGGCCAGCGGCATCACGCCGGACTTCATCGTGGTCGACGGTGCCGAGGGCGGCACAGGCGCCGCACCCGTGGAGTTCACCGACCACGTGGGCATGCCGCTGCAGGAGGCGCTGCTGCTGGTGCACCAGACCCTGGTGGGGGCGGGCCTGCGCGATCGCGTGCGCCTGGGGGCAGCGGGCAAGGTGGTGAGCGCCTTCGATATTGCTCGCCTGCTGGCCCTGGGCGCTGACTGGTGCAATGCGGCACGCGGCTACATGATGGCCCTGGGCTGCATCCAGGCGCAGACCTGCCACACCGGCCACTGCCCCACGGGCGTAGCCACGCAGGATGCACTGCGCCAGCATGCGCTGGTGGTGCCCGACAAGGCCGAGCGTGTGAAGCACTTTCACCACAGCACCCTGCACGCGCTGCAGGAGCTGGTGCAGGCGGCGGGCCTGTCGCATCCGCGCGAGATCCGGGCCGAGCACATCATGCGGCGGGTGAGCGACACGCAGGTGCAGCCCCTGAGCCAGCTGATCAGCCGCCTGGAGCCTGGCGCGCTGCTGGGAGGCGCCAGCAAGCTCGAGGGCGTGTTTCGCGACTACTGGCCGATGGCCAGCGCCGACAGCTTTGCGCTGCAGGCCAGTGCGGCACCGGCACCGAAAACGCGCCGGCCACGGACCACTGCGGATAAGGCGCAGGCCCCGCTGCTCTGAGGGGCGCGCCTGCAGCGCACCGCTACAGCGTCCGACCAAAGAAAAACCCCCTGGGGCAGCAAGCCCGAGGGGGTTCTTAAACCTCAGTAGAAGATTTACTTCGGATCGTCACCAAAAGCCACTTCAACCGTCTCGGTTTTCGAGCTGGCAGTGGGGCTACCAGGATCCATCTTGACTTCGCGCATCAGCTTGAAGCCGGTGCTGGCGATCTGGGTCATCTTGGGCAGGGTCTCGGCAAACAGCGACACGCCGTCCTTGATGGGGACCAGACGCGTGATCATCATGGGGTTGCTGCCAACGCCTTCAATGGCCCGCCTGCCTTTTTCCAGCATCACGGGAATGCGCAGACCAGCGATGCCCACGTTCAAGATGGACTGACCCACCTTCTTTTGCATTTCAGGCGCGAGCTTTTCCATCTTCGCCTTGGCATCGGCCGAATCCAGCAGTTGCTGCGCAACGGCCGATTGGTCTTTGATGAAGGTACCCTGAATGCTGCCCACTTCCTTGGCGTCGGTGTTCTTGCTCAGGCTGTCGTTGGTGGCCTTGACCTTGGCGATCTGCTCCTTGTCACCCAGAGCAGCGACGATCTGCATCAGCGAGCGGGACACGGTTTCGCGGATGAGCACACTGTCGCGGTTGAATTCGTCGACCAGCGCGCCGACGTCACCGCCGCCACCGCCGCCACGGGCGCCGCCGAGCAGGCCGCCGAACTGGGCGTGGGCCGAGCCCACGACGCCCAGGGTCAATAGCAAGGTGAGAAATTTACGTTTCATGAAAGCTCCTTAGTGCAGTTTGGATCTGTGAACGGGCAAGGCGCCCATATGAAGTTCATAGGCCTTGAAGCCAATGAAGTCAGACAAGGCATCAGGGGCGATGTCCTTGAATTCGAAACGGCCGCCGTGGGTGGATTCAGCCACCCGGTTGGTACCGACAAAAATACGCACACCTGAGCCCACGACGGCATTGCCGGAGCATTTGTCACCGACACATTCGTTCTTGGGGGTCTGCTGCTGTTCCAGCACCACATAGCAGGCAGCCGGTGCGGCTGAGTGGGCCACGGAGGTGCCGCTGAACATGCCATCCTTGAGCGCGCGCTCGACGGAGTCGACGAAGGTGGCATCGGTCTCCACCAGGTTGTAGCCCTTGGCCTTGGCCATCAGGTGATAGGCGATGGCTTCATCGGCATTGGACGGCTTGTTCAGGTGGGGGGCCAGGAAGCGGGTCTGGCGGCTGGCATCGCAGCGCGCCAGGGTCTTGTTAGCCACATCGGCGCCACTGATCAGCAGCATGTCCGTGGGCTTGACGTCCCCTTTGACCTCCACGCGGTCACCGTCCTGGGTGGGCACCACGATCATCGCCACGTCGCGCGGCAGGGGCATGAGCACCTGCTTGCCGTTGGCCCGCAGCGGCCGCACCAGCTGGGCCTGCTGCAAGGTGGCCACCGGCAAAGGCTGCGCCAGCGTGGCCACACCCGCGTTCACGGATTTCAGGGCCACTGTCCTGGCGTTGTTGCTAAAGCCCGAGATCAGGCTTTGCATGCTGGCAAGGGCCGCGTTCTTGAGGTTGACCTCGCTGGCCTCGTCCGGCGACAGGCCCTTGCCGGCACTGCGCTCCAAGGTGTAGGGCGCGTTGCCCAGGAAGGACTGGGACACCACGCCCGTGCGGTCCATCACCGAGAGGGCCACGGCATTGTTGAACACCGTGTTGGAGTTCACGCGCCCCAGGCCCCAGGTGGTGAAAGCGGGAGAGGCGTAGCTGTCCAGGCGCAGGTAGAAATCGGGCTGGGTGCGGGGGATGGTGGTGTTGTCCGCAAAGCCGTGCATGTCGCGGAAGATGTTGCTATCGCAGTTGGCATCAGCCCGGATCTGGTTCTTCAGGCGCGTGAAGTCGGCATCGTGCTTGATGACGTTGAACGGCGCCTTAAAACCAATGTCATCGGACACGATGGCCGACAGTGCGTTGTTCATCACCTGCCGGTCTGTCAGCTTGCCGTCGGCACCGGGCGTGTACTGCGCCGCAAACACCGTGGGCTTGGCATCGTCCTTGCCCTGCTTGCTGAAGCTGAATTTGAGCTTGTCGCCCACGCGCACGCGATTGCTCAGGCGTTTGATCTCGGGCGTGAAGTCGCTGGCCACCGCCACGGCCAGGCCGTTGGTGGCGTAGACCACGGTGTAAGACAGTTCCTGACCCTTGTCGTCGTAGGCCTCGAATTCCTCGTTGGAGGAAAAGCCGACCTCGCTGCCCTGGCTGAAGATGATGTAGGCCCCATCCCGGCCGGTGACGCTGATGTCAGTCTGCTTGGGCGAAAAACCTTTGGTAGCCGCCTCGACCTGGCGCGCCACCATGCTCAAGCCGTCGGTCTGGATGGCGCCGCGCAGGCGCTCGACCACAGCCGGTGACATTTCCTGGCCACCGGGGGCAAAGAACTCGGCGGCGGTGGTGGTGTAGCGGGTGTAGATGGTCTCGCTGCGGGCGAACACCACATTGGCGCCGTTGAGCTTGACGAAGCGCAGCGTGTAGGTGATCGGGATCAGCGCATCCACGAAATTGCCATAGCGGTTGATGTAGGCCGACAGGCGGCTGATGCCGATGGCAATGGCGAACGAATCCTTGTAGTTGGCCGTGAAGTTGGGCTTGCACTGCGCCACGTCAAAGGGCTGGTAAGCGTATTTGCCAGACCGGGTGCTGGAGATCTGGTTGGCACCGATCACCGACTGGGGAAAGCGCTTGCGCACCTCCTCGCTAAAGCCCTGCATCAGGGCCTGCTGCACAGGTGCGGTGAAGAACAGGTCGGCGTACTTGGCATTGATCATGCCGCTGTACTTGGGTCCGGTCTCCGGCGCGCCGGTGGCCGACTGGCTGATGCCCGTGATGCCCTGCACCGGGAACACGTAGTACTGGAAATCCTGGGCAAGGGCCACCTGGGCCCCCAGCACCGCCAGGGCCGCCACGAAGATGCGCTTCATGCTGAGACCCCTTGATCAGCGCAGGTCGGCTGGGCAGGCGCCAAAGCCTTCGATGCCGACGCAGATCTTGTTGCTCCCCGGGGCGGATACAACCTGGGCCTTGTCCCAGGGCAGCTTGTCGAGCATGCGGTCGAGGGCGCGCGACAGGTCGCCGGCGAACTGAACATTGACGGCGATGTAGCGTTCCTGGCTGGTGGGTGCGCTGGCTTTGAGGCCCTCGATTTTTTCCAGCATGTCCTGGAAGTCGCGGCGATCGGAGCGCTTGAGCTGGCTGGCGCTGTACAGGTAGAGGGTGTAGACCCTGCCGCGCGAATTGCGGGCATTGAGCTCCTTGGTGGCGCGCTCGCCCAGTACCTTGGCCAGCGAGGTGGCCAGCGCGATGCCCAGGCGCGCGCGGCATTCCTGGTCGCCATTGCCGGTGGCAGCGGCCGTCAGCGAATCTTCAAAGAAGACCTCGTTGCCGACAATGAAACGGCCCTGCACGGCCAGGTTGCCGTTGCACTGGGTGCCGGTGGGGGTGGTGCCCACGATGGTGTAGTTGGCTTGGCCGGTGGCCCAGACATCGGCCTCGATGCCTTTTTTCTGGATCAGATCCACAAACTGGTTGATGCGGCCGTTGTTGGTGATCTCGAACATCGGCAGAATGCGGCCGCCCTCGGCGCGCAGGTCGTTCTCGGCCACCAGGCGCAGTCCGTTGCTCTGGAACTCACCGCTCAGGCGAGAGGACAACACGCGGTCTTGGGCGCCTAGGGGCTTGGCATTGTTGAACTCGGGCATGCGCGTGCGCACGGTGAGGCTGACCTTGTCGTTTTGCTGCTGCACGTTCGTCTGCTCGCCGCTGAAGGACGAGGCCGAGGCAGAGCTGCTGGCGCTGGCGCTTTGCGAACGGTCGGTCAGGTTAGTGGCCGAGGAGGAGGCGCCCGCGAACTGCGAACGGTCGCTGGCGGCGAATTGCGTGCTCCGGGAGCCGGCGAACTGCGTGCTTTGCGCACCGGCGAACTGGCTGGAGCTGGCGGCTGCGCCGCGGCCGTCGGCGCCCTGGAAAGACGCAGCGCGGTCCGTCCGACCGGCCACGGCGGTGTCCTGACGGCTGGCCACGGCGGTGTCCTGGCGGCCGGCGACGGCAGTGGAACGGCTGCCCGAGACGGCCACAGCTTCGCGGTTGGAGAAGTTCACATCGTTCTGGCTGGAGCTCGACGCAGAGGCCGACTGGCTCTGGCTGCCGGAGGCCTTGGCGCTGGTGTCCGAGAAACGGCTCTTGTCGTGCGAGTAGCTCACCTCGGTTTCCACCGGCTTGTTGCCGCTGTTGGTGGTGGCCACGCCAATGAATTCGTCAATGGACACCAGGATCTTGGCCGACTGCGCGGCCACATCGCCAGCGCCGATGCCCTTGTTGGTCAGGTACTCCCTGAGCTTGGCCGAAGCCACGCTGATGGTGGCTTTGCCGGCCAGCACCTCACCGTCGGGCGGGTCCATGCTGATCTGGATGGCATCGCCCAGCAGTTCCACGAGCTCGGGCAGCTTGGCCTCGACCTGGGGCGTCATGCGCACCGCAAACGAGGCCTCCAGCAGGTTCCTGACCGCGCGGATCTCCAGCTCTTCCTTGAGCTTGCGCCGCAGGGACGCGGGGCTTGCGCCCTTGGTGATGGTGATTTTGGTCTGCGTGCTCGCGGTGACGGTCTGAGCCTGGGTGGTGGGGCTCAGCATCAGGCCAAAGGCCAGGCTGCAAGCGGCGGCGACGAGGCTTTTCTTCATCATGAAGCTACTCCAATTAAGGGAATCGGTCGAAAAAAAAGGGGGGAATCAGTTGGGCAAGCGCACGACCACGTCGCCAGCGCGCACTTCAGTGCCTTTGCTGTCCTGGCGAATCTGGGCGCTGCCGGCACCCACTTCGAGCACCGGCGAGGGTGCCGGTGCCGTAGCTTGAGCGGCGGGCGCCTTGGCAGCCTGCGGCGCCGCAGGGCTCTGTGCGGGCGCCGGAGCCTGGGTGATCAACTGCAGGAAGCGGACATTGGTCTGCAGCGAACGGAAAGCGGGCTCGCTCATCACCTCGTCGGTGTTGAGCGGCATGCTGTCAAAAGCCAGCGCCAGGTAGCGCAGCGCGTCCTCGGTGTCGCCCTTAAAGGCACTGGCACGGGCCGCCGACATGGCGAACTGGCCGCGCAGGGGCGCGTCGGCCTTTTGCGTGCGGGAAGCGGCCTTGTCCTTGGCCTCCTGGAACTTGCCTTCGTCAATCAGGCGGTCGACGGACTGCAGGGCCTGGGCGGGCGGCTCTGGCGAGATCAGCTCGCCCAAACGCGTGCGCACCTGGTCGCAGCCGCTGAGCATAAAGAGGCAGGCGGTGAAGGCAGACAGCAGGAGCGATCTCTTTAAGTTACTTTTTGAGATCATTTTTTAATGTGTTAACGTTAATTTATGTGACTATAACCCTTCCAAAAATGAAAAGCATAGGAAGGCGAGCAAGTTTCTGGGTCTTAGGACTGGTGGCCTGCGCGGCCCTGGCCTGGGGCCTGTGGCTGGATTGGGGCACGCCCCGGGCCGCGCAATCCCGGGAGCTGGCCTTGCTGGAGGCGCTCCAGGCCCTGCCTGCCCGGCCGGAGGGTGCGCCTGTGGCCGATCCCCTGCGCTTTTGCAGCGACTGGTCGGGCCTGCCCACCGAGGCCCTGGACTGCCGCACTGGGCTGGCCCTGGACGCCTTGACACCGGCCCGAACCCCCGAAGAAGCCCGCCATTGGCAGACCGAGCTGGCCACGGTGCGCGCCGAGATCGAGCGCCTGACCGGCGTGGCCGAACGCCTGGAAGCCCTGCCCGACCCTGCCCGGCAGCGCAGCCTGGGCGTGCTGTTCACGCTGCGCCAGCGCCTGGACGGCTGGCAACAGCAGTGGCAGCAGCTGGCCGACAAGACGCCGCAGGCGCTGGGCGCCGCCGATTACGGCCAGCTGTTCCAACTGGTGCTGGACGTGCGCGGGCTCAGCTACGACGCCGGCACCAACCGCGTGCGCCGCATCAACTGGCATGTGGCCCGCCTGGCCGATGCACAGCCCGCCGTGCTGGCGCGCGCCGAGCAGCTGCAGCTGGCGCGGCAGGCGCTGCCGCTGTTTGCTGGCCTGCTGTATGCGGCCCTGCTGGCCCTGGGCTGGACGACGGGGCGCTGGTGGGGCCTGCTGCTGATGGCCTGCTTTGCCTGGATGACCAGCCTGAGCCTGCAGGTGGTGGCCGATGCGGCGATGCGCTACGGCGAGGGCTCGGGCACCTTCTCGCTCAACCCCCTGGGCAACCAGCTGACGCGGCAGATGCAAGTAATTGGCACCAGCGCGGCCCTGCTGGCGGCCGCAGCGCTGCTGGCCGTGCGCCTGGGCGGCGTGCTGCAGTGGGTGCAGCGGCGCTGGTGGCTGGCCCTGGCCGGCATGCTGGCGGCCATGGTGGGGGGCTACCTGCTGCAGGGCCCTGCCATGGGGGCCGAAATGCTCAAGCTGGGCATGAGTTTGCTGGCTGGCATGCTGATGGCCGCCCACGGCCGCTCGGTCTACCTCAGCAGCCAATGGTCGCCGGCCAGCCTCTCACCGGCGCGCTTGCTGCGCCAGTGGCGCCAGCCGAATCGGCCGGGCATGGACCCGCAGGACTTGATCGCGCACGAACTTCACCGCCCGCTGGTGCAGGCAGCGGCCTTTGGGGCCACTGGCATGGTGCTGGCCGCACTGGTGTTCCATGACCTGGGCGCCGTGCTGGTGACGGCGCTGGTGGCGCTGTGCCTGCTGTTCTTCGTGTTCGGCGCGCGGCTGACGCTGCTGGTGGTGCTGGCCCTGGGTGTGGTGGCCTGGGCGCTGGCCCAGACCGACAAAGTGCAGCAGCGCGTGGCGCTGATGCTGGACCCGCTGAGTGCCTCGGTGAGCGACTTCGCGCGCTTGGTGGCCTTCACGGGCGCTGCGGGGGACGGTGGCTTCGGCCTGGGCCGCATCGCCTGGTGCAACCCGGGCGGTGTGTGTGTGCCGCTGCAGTCGCTCAGCGACTACATGCCGGTGGTGCTGACGGGCCTCTTGGGCTGGCAATGGGCGGTGCTGCACTTTGCGGCCTTCATGGCGCTGCTGGTGCTGCTGGGCCGCGCCATGCTGCGCGCGCACCTCACCGGCCAAGGCCCGGTGCGGCTGCTGGCCCTGGTGGCTTTCTTCCTGCTGGTGTGCACGGGGGCGCAGACCCTCATCACCTTCCTGGGCAACTGGCGCTGGATTCCCCTGACCGGCATTGGTGCGCCCCTGCTGAGCATCGGCCTGTCATCCATGGTGACCCCCGCGCTGGCCTTCGGGCTGGTGCTGGCCGTGTGGTCCGCCAAAGGGGAGAAGCCATGATCAGCTACAGCCAGATACTCAGCCGTCGGGCCCGCTACCTGGGCCTGCTGCTGCTGGCCGGGCTGCTCGCCGCAGCCTGGTGGCAACACCGGCATGTGCCGCAAGAAGAGGCGACGATCTTCCGGCCGGAAAGCCGCATTGGCCAGGTGTGGACGGTGGTTCAGCTGCTGCAATCGCCGGGTGCGGCCAGCACGGCAAGCACCGCCGTAGGGGCCGCACTGCCCTGCGAGGGTCGCGCCCTGCGGGTGCTGCAGGCGCGGCTGGTGGCTTCGCTCGCGCTGGACGAGGCCCAGGCCCTTGAGCGCCTGAAGCAAGCCGCGCAGCAGACCCGCTGGGCCGACTGCGCCGGCTTCACGAGCGCGTGGATCACGGCGCTGCGCCTGAATCGCCAGGAAGGCCTCAGCCTCACGCCGCAGACAGTGGCTCAGGCCATGACCGAGGATGTGTCCTGGGGGCGCAAGGTGCCCTGCCTGCTCGCCGGCTCGCCCCAGGCGCCCCTGCTGGTGTCGGGCCTGGCGCTGGAGTGCGGCCTGGACCGGCGCTTCCAGACCCTGGCCTCGCTGCCGCGTGAGTCGTCCTTCCGCAAGCAGGTGACCCCCCTGGCGCAGACGGCTGTGACGGCCTCCATGTCGGGGCGCTGGCGCCCAGAGAGCGCGCAGTGGCTGTCCTTACAGGCGCCGCTGCAGGCCCGGCTAGACCGCTGGCAGGCCTGCCTGGCCAGCGGCAGCTGCCCGGGCGCACCCGAGCTTACGGCGCTCAAAAACCTGTCCCTGGTGGTACTGGACACCAGCGA
>CANGYC010000070.1 GCA_947457975.1 Comamonadaceae bacterium
ATAGCAAAAAATCCAAGCGATTTGCTGGGGAATCAATACCGATCAGTCATTTTTTGACTAAGTAGAAACCAACGGGAACAGAAGAGGGCTTAGGCGGCCGGGGCGATGCTGTCGCCCCCCGACGCGCCAAAGGCCTGGGCCTTCAGGCGGGCCAATTGGTCGCGCACCCGGGCCGCCTTCTCGAATTCCAGGTTTTTGGCGTGCTCAATCATTTCCTTCTCCAGGCGCTTGATCTCACGGGCCACATCCTTCTCGCTCATGTCCTCCACAGCCAAGGCCTGGGCATCGAGCTTCTGGGCGTCTTGGCCGGCCTTCTCGCTGTAGACGCCGTCAATCAGGTCGCGAATGCGCTTGACCACGCCACGCGGCGTGATGCCATTCGCCTCGTTGAAGGCGATCTGTTTCTGGCGCCTGCGCTCGGTCTCGTTCATGGCCCGGCGCATGGAGTCGGTGATGCGGTCGGCGTAGAGGATGGCGCGGCCATTGAGGTTGCGGGCAGCCCTGCCGATGGTCTGAATCAGGCTTCGCTCGGCGCGCAGAAAACCTTCCTTGTCGGCGTCGAGAATGGCCACCAGCGAGACTTCCGGTATGTCGAGGCCCTCGCGCAGCAGGTTGATGCCCACCAGCACATCGAAGGCGCCTAGGCGCAGGTCGCGCAGGATCTCGACCCGCTCCACCGTGTCGACATCGCTGTGCAGGTAGCGCACCTTCACGCCGTTGTCACTGAGGTAATCGGTGAGCTGCTCGGCCATGCGCTTGGTCAGGGTGGTGATCAGCACCCGCTCGTTCTTGACCACGCGGATGCGGATTTCCTCCAGCACATCGTCCACCTGGTGGGTGGCGGGCCGCACTTCCACGATGGGATCCACCAAGCCCGTGGGCCGAACCACCTGCTCGACCACCTTGCTGGCGCGTCCCTGTTCGTAAGCGGCGGGCGTGGCCGACACGAAGACCGCCTGGCGCATCTTGGACTCGTACTCCTCAAACTTCAGCGGCCGGTTGTCCAGGGCACTAGGCAGACGAAAGCCGTACTCCACCAAGGTGAGCTTGCGCGCGCGGTCGCCGTTGTACATGGCGTTGAGCTGGCCAATCATGACGTGGCTCTCGTCCAAGAACATCATGGCGTCCTTGGGCATGTAGTCGCACAGCGTGGCCGGCGGGCTGCCGGGGGCGGAACCGCTCAAGTGCCGACTGTAGTTTTCAATGCCCTTGCAGTGGCCCACCTCGCTGAGCATTTCCAGATCGAAGCGCGTGCGCTGCTCGATGCGCTGAGCCTCCACCAGCTTGCCGGCCGCCAGCAGCTCCTTGACCCGATCAGACAGCTCGAGCTTGATGGCCTCCACGGCAGCCAGCACCTTGTCGCGGGGCGTGACGTAATGGCTCTTGGGGTAGATCACGAAGCGCGGAATCTTCTGCTTGACGCGACCGGTCAGCGGATCGAAGAGCTGCAGCGATTCAATCTCATCGTCAAACAGCTCGAGCCGAATGGCCAGCTCCGAATGCTCGGCCGGAAATACGTCAATCACATCGCCGCGGACCCGGAAACAACCGCGCGCGAAATCGGTGTCGTTGCGGGTGTACTGCATGCGGATCAGTCGCGCGATGATGTCGCGCTGGCCCATGCGGTCGCCATGCCGCACGATGAAGCGCATCTCGGTGTAATCCTCCGGGGCGCCGATGCCATAGATGGCGCTCACGGTGGCCACGATCACGGTGTCGCGCCGCTCGAGCACGCTCTTGGTGGCCGACAGGCGCATCTGCTCGATGTGCTCGTTGATGGCCGAGTCCTTCTCGATGAACAAATCGCGCTGGGGCACATAGGCCTCGGGCTGGTAGTAGTCGTAGTAGCTCACGAAATACTCCACAGCGTTCTTGGGGAAGAACTCGCGGAACTCGCTGTACAGCTGAGCAGCCAGGGTCTTGTTGGGCGCGAACACGATGGCCGGCCGGCCCAGGCGCGCAATCACGTTGGCCATGGTGAAGGTCTTGCCCGAGCCGGTCACGCCCAGCAGCGTCTGGAAGGCCTCGCCGTCCTCCACGCCTTCGACCAACTGGCGAATGGCCTCGGGCTGATCGCCCGCCGGCGGGTAAGGCATGAACAGTTCAAAGGGCGAGCCGGGAAAACGCACGAACTCGCCGGAGGGCGCTGTCTCGTCGGGGGTCACGGGAAGGGGGGCGGCCGCAGTCAGGGGCATCTCGATCTCATCCTGGCCCGCTAAAATCCGGGCAACTGGTCAGGATACGCGATTTGCGCCGCCCCCGCGCAACGAAACCCCGGCCACTCGGGCTTGCCGCTGAGCTGGCTCGGGCGCCCCACCCCTCCATTCAAAGGAAATTCATGTCTTTGTTCACCGCTGTCGAAATGGCCCCGCGCGACCCCATCCTGGGCCTGAACGAACAATACGCCGCCGATACCAACGCCAGCAAAGTCAACCTGGGCGTGGGCGTGTACTACGACGACAACGGCAAGCTCCCTCTTCTGAAGTGTGTGCAGGCCGCCGAGAAACTGATGGCCGACAAACCCAGCCCGCGCGGCTACCTGCCCATCGACGGCATTGCCGCCTATGACAGCGCCGTCAAGGGCCTGGTGTTCGGTGTGGACAGCGAGCCCGTCAAGTCCGGCCGCGTGGCCACCGTGCAGGCCATTGGCGGCACCGGCGGCCTGAAGGTCGGCGCCGACTTCCTCAAGCGCCTCTCGCCCCAGGCCAAGGTGATGATCAGCGACCCCAGCTGGGAAAACCACCGCGCCCTGTTCACCAACGCCGGCTTCCAGGTTGAGGCCTACCCCTACTACGACGCGGCCAAGCGTGGCGTGAACTTCGACGGCATGCTGGCCGCCCTGAATGCCGCACCTGCGGGCACCATCGTCGTGCTGCACGCCTGCTGCCACAACCCCACCGGCTACGACATCACCCCGGCCCAGTGGGACCAGGTGGTCACTGCCGTCAAGGCCCGCAACCTGGTGCCCTTCCTGGACATGGCCTACCAGGGCTTCGGACACGGCATTGCCGAAGACGGCGCGGTGATCGGCAAGTTCGTCGCCGCTGGCCTGTCCTGCTTTGTCTCCACCTCCTTTTCCAAGAGCTTCAGCCTCTACGGCGAGCGCGTAGGGGCTCTGAGCGTGCTGTGCGAGAGCAAGGAAGAAGCCGACCGCGTGCTGTCCCAACTCAAGATCGCCATCCGCACCAACTACTCCAACCCGCCCACCCACGGCGGCGCCATCGTGGCGGCTGTCCTCAACACCCCCGAGCTGCGTGCCCAGTGGGAGCAGGAACTCGCCGAGATGCGCGTGCGCATCAAAGAAATGCGCCAGAAGCTGGTGGAAGGCCTGAAGGCGGCCGGTGTGAAGCAGGACATGAGCTTCATCACCACCCAGATCGGCATGTTCAGCTACTCGGGCCTCACCAAAGACCAGATGGTGCGCCTGCGCAGCGAGTTCGGCGTGTACGGCACCGACACGGGCCGCATGTGCGTGGCCGCGCTCAACAGCAAGAACATCGACCACGTCTGCGCTTCCATCGCCAAAGTGGTCTGAAGGCGGCAGCTACCTCAGGCCTCGCCCCAGATCACCGAGCGCATGGCAATGGATGCGCCCTGGTAGTTTGCGTTGAAGAAGCGGCAGGACTCGCCCGCTTCCACCGCCCCGGCGGTGTACAGCAGGGGCAGGAAATGCTCGTGCGTAGGCTGGGCCATCTGGGCCAGGCTGCCGAGCGCAAGGAAGTGCTGCAACTGGCCCAGGTCGCCCTCGGCCATCCAGCCGGCCACGGTTTCGTCGAACTCGATGGTCCAGTCGTAGGCCTGGTCATTGGGGGCACTGCGCTGCATCATGCGCAGGTTGTGCACGATGTTGCCGCTGCCCACGATGAGCACGCCCCGCTCGCGCAGGCCGCGCAACTGGGCGGCCAAGGCATAGTGCTCGGCGGGCGGGCGGCTGTAGTCCATGCTCAGCTGCACCACGGGAATGTCCGCCTCGGGGAACATGGGCTTGAGCACGCCCCAGGCGCCATGGTCCAGGCCCCACTGCTGGTCCAGGTCCAGGGGGTGAGATGCTCTCTGGCGCACGTAGCGGCTGATCTCGCGCACGGCCTGCGGCGCACCCGGCGCAGGGTATTGCTGCTCAAAGAGTTCCTGAGGAAAGCCACCAAAGTCATGAATGGTGCGCGGCTGATCCATGGCCGTGAGGGCCCAACCCTGGGTCAGCCAATGGGCCGATATGCACAGGATCAGCTGCGGACGTGACCAGCGGCGACCGAACTCCTGCCCCAGGGCCTGCCATTGACGTTTCCAATCGTTGTCGGTGATGACATTCATCGGGCTGCCATGCCCCAGAAACACCACGGGCAGGCGCTCGGAGGGGCGAAGAGACTGGAACTGGGAAATGGAAATGGCGTCAGAGGACATGCACGTCAGGAAGTGAACAGGCGCAAGCGTCTGTTTCGTTAGAAAAACAAGCTTTCAGCAGCATGACAAGCCGTTGACATGCGCTCACAAGATTAGTGTTTAATCTTCGAAAAGAAAGCTCAGCAGCTGCTATATTGCTGCACTGCAACATCGATTTTGCCAGCGAAAGCGAACCACCATGCTCTACCAAGTCTACGAAACCCAGCGCACGCTGATGGAACCCTTTGTCGACTTTGCACAGGCAGCGGCCAAGCTCTTCAACAACCCGCACTCACCGGCCGGTCAGCACCCTCTGGCCCAGCGCATGGCCGCAGGCTACAGCCTGCTTTACCGCTTGGGCAAGGACTACGAAAAGCCAGCTTTCGGCATCGACTCCGTGAACGTCGGCGACGTGCCGGTCGCGGTGCAAGAACGGGTGGAACTGGACAAACCCTTCTGCGAGCTGCGGCGCTTCAAGCGCCTGAGCGACGATGTCAAGACCCTCACCCTGCTCAAGACCCAGCCGGCAGTGCTGGTGGTGGCTCCCCTGTCAGGCCACTACGCCACCTTGCTTCGTGAGACGGTCAAGAGCCTGCTGCAGGACCACAAGGTCTACATCACCGATTGGCGCAATGCACGCATGGTGCCGCTGTCCGACGGCAGCTTCCACCTGGACGACTACGTGAACTACGTGCAGGAATTCATCCGCCACATCCAAAGCAACTATGGTCACTGCCATGTCATCAGCGTGTGCCAACCCACGGTGCCGGTGCTGGCGGCCGTCTCGCTCATGGCATCGCGCGGCGAGACCACGCCCCTGTCCATGATCATGATGGGCGGCCCCATCGATGCACGCAAGTCGCCCACGGCCGTGAACAACCTGGCCATGAACAAGAGCTACAGCTGGTTCGAGAACAACGTGATCTTCCGTGTGCCCAGCAACTTCCCCGGCGCAGGCCGTCGGGTGTATCCGGGCTTCATGCAGCACGCCGGCTTCGTGGCCATGAACCCCGATCGCCATGCCAGCAGCCACTACGACTTCTTCAAAGACCTGGTCAAGGGCGATGACGCCAGCGCCGAAGCACACCGCAAGTTCTACGACGAGTACAACGCCGTCCTGGACATGGACGCTGACTACTACCTGGAGACCATCAAAACGGTGTTCCAGGAATTCAAGCTGGTGCGTGGCACCTGGGAAGTCAGCAACCCCGAAGGCCAGTTGGAACTGGTCAGGCCGCAGGACATCAAGACCACGGCGCACCTGACCATCGAGGGTGAACTCGACGACATCTCCGGCTCGGGCCAGACCGCAGCCGCCCACGGTCTGTGCACCGGCATCGCCAAGCCCCTGCAAAAACACATCGAGGTCAAGGGTGCCGGCCACTACGGTATCTTCAGCGGCCGCCGGTGGCGCGAAGCGGTGTACCCGGAGGTCAAGACCTTCATCGCTCAGCACCACAAGCCCGGTGCAACTGCTTCCAAGGCCTCGACCACCCGTACCACGGCCAGCCGCACCAGTGGCAGTATGGGCAGCATCAGCAAGAGCGCTGCCAAGAAGACGGCCGCCCGTAAAACCACCCGCACCCGGGCTTGAGGCCCACTGGCTTGCCCTCAGCCCAGCCTGTGCAGGGCTAGCTGCTTTGGCATCCCTCTGGCCCCCTAAACATGCGTGAGCCCTCGATGGCCGATCGCCTTCACCAAGCCCTGCCGCAGACGCAGTGCACCCGCTGCGGCTATCCCGACTGCCGTGCCTACGCCGAGGCCATGGCGGCCGGCGAGGCGCCCATCAATCAATGCCCACCCGGCGGGCAAGAAGGCATCGAACGCCTGGCGGCCCTCACAGGTCAGGCCGTGCAGCCCCTAAACCCCGTTCACGGCCAAGAAGGAGCAAGGGGCGTGGCCGTGATCGACGAGGCCTGGTGCATCGGCTGCACCCTGTGCCTGCCGGCCTGCCCGACCGACGCCATCCTGGGCCGCCACAAGCGCATGCACACGGTCATAGAGACGCACTGCACGGGCTGCGAGCTGTGCCTGCCAGCCTGCCCGGTGGACTGCATCCGCATGGAGCCCGTGACCCAGGCCACGGGCTGGGCTGCCTGGTCAGCCGCGCAGGCTGACCAATCGTTGGCCCGCTACGAAACGCACAAAGTCAGACTGGTGAAGACGCAGGCACGCCAGGCCCAGCGCCTGGAAGACAAGGCGCGGGCCAAGCTGGCCGACCTGCCCGCGCACACCGAGTTGTCCGATCCAGAAGAGCTAGAAAAGAAACGGGCCGTGATTGAAGCGGCGCTGGCCCGTGCACGGGCCCGACGCGGCGCTTAAGCCGCAGCGCGCGCCTCAAGCAGGCTGGGCCTGCAGGGCGGCAAAGGCCTTCACCACCTCGGGCGGGGCCTGCACCAGCTCAATCAGCACGCCCTCCCCCGAGATGGGAAACTCCTCGTTGCCCTTGGGGTGCAGAAAGCAGATGTCAAAACCGGCCGCACCCTTGCGGATACCGCCCGGCGCGAAGCGCACCCCCTGGGCGATCAGCCAATCCACCGCCCCAGGGAGGTCGTCGATCCACAGGCCCACGTGGTTCAGCGGCGTGGTGTGAACGGCGGGCTTCTTTTCAGGATCCAGAGGCTGCATCAGGTCCACCTCCACCTTGAATGCCCCGGCACCCATGGCGCAGATGTCCTCGTCCACGTTCTCGCGTTCACTCACAAAGTTGCCGGTAAGCTCCAGACCCAGCATGTCCACCCACAGGGTGCGCAGCCGCGCCTTGCTGGGGCCACCGATGGCGATCTGCTGGATGCCCAGCACCTTGAAGGGACGGTTCATGACGAAGACTCCTGGCTGCGCCGACCGGCGCGGTATGCCACGCCCTGCGCGCCGGCACTTTCCGTGTGCAGGGTGCCGGCTGGCAGGCGAAAGATCTCGCCCGTGGCGTAGTGGCGAGCCACCCCGCCCACGGTGATGCTGAAGTCGCCCTGGGTGATCAGGGCGCAGGCATCGAAGGCATGGGCATGCTCACCCATCTGGTAGCCGGGGGGCTGGGTCACGGTGGTGACCACGGTGTAGCCCTCGGCTTGGAGCTGGGCTTCAAACGCGATGAGATCCATGGCAGAGCGCCCTTCCCATGTCAGGCGAACTCGACGATGGGCTGGTCCACGGCCAGGGACTCACCCTTGTTGGCCAGCACCTTGCCCACCACGCCATCGGCTGCAGCGAACAGCACGTTCTCCATCTTCATGGCCTCGATCACGGCCACGCGTTCACCGGCCTGCACCTTCTGGCCCGGTTGCACCGCCACCTCGACCAAGAGGCCAGGCATGGGTGAGAGCACGAAGCGGCTCATGTCGGGCGGTGCCTTGTAGGGCATGAGCTGGTGCAGCTCGGCCATGCGCGGCGACACCACCAGCGCCTCAATGCGCGTGCCGTTGTGCTGCACCACCAGGGCCAGCGGGTTTTTGGCCGAGCCACGCTCAACCTGCGAGGTAAAGCGCTGGCCGTTGACGGTGCCCTCGATGCAGATCTCGTTGAGGCGCGAACTGCTCTCGATGGCATAGGCCTTGCCACCGACCTGGATGACCGCCGGCCCGTGGATGCCGCCCGTGTCGTCGATGGTCACCTGCACCTGCTCGTGCTGGCCGGCCGCGCCCAGCACGATCACGGTGTAATGCTGGCCGACCTTGACGTCGTAGCCCGGCAGCTGTCCACCGATGCGGGCCGCACGCTCCCGGGACTTGCGGCGCACATAAGCGGCCAGCGCGACCAGGAAATTGCGGTCACTGTGCGGCACATCTTCGGCGGCAAAACCCTTGCCGTAGTGCTCGGCAATAAAGCCGGTGTTGAACTGGCCCGAGACAAACTTAGGATGCGCCAGCAGCGCCGCCTGGAAGGGAATGTTGGAGCTGATGCCGCGGATCACAAAACCATTGAGGGCCTCGCGCATCTTGGCGATCGCCTCGTTGCGGTCCTTGCCGTGCACGATGAGCTTGGCGATCATCGAGTCGTAGAACATCGGGATCTCACCGCCCTCCTGCACCCCGGTGTCGACCCGCACGCCATAGAGGTGATCCGTATCGGCCTGGTGCATGCCCTGCGTCGGCGGCTGAAAGCGCACCAGCCGGCCGGTGGAGGGAAGGAAGTTGCGGAAAGGATCTTCTGCATTGATACGGCACTCGATGGCCCAGCCCTCGCGCTTGACCTGATCTTGCGCCAACGGCAGTTTCTCGCCCGCGGCCACGCGGATCATGAGCTCCACCAGGTCCAGGCCCGTGATGCACTCCGTGACCGGATGCTCCACCTGCAGACGGGTGTTCATCTCCAGGAAGTAAAAGTCCTGGTCCTTGCCAACCACGAATTCCACCGTGCCCGCACTCTGGTACTTCACGGCCTTGGCCAGGGCCACGGCCTGCTCGCCCATGGCCTTGCGCGTGGCCTCGCTGATGAAGGGCGACGGGGCCTCCTCGATCACCTTCTGGTGGCGGCGCTGGATGGAGCACTCGCGCTCGTTGAGGTAAATCACGTTGCCGTGGCTGTCGCCGAGCACCTGGATCTCGATGTGGCGGGGCTCGAGCACGTACTTCTCGATGAAGACACGGTCATCGCCAAAGCTGTTGCGCGCCTCGTTACGACAGGAGGTGAAGCCCTCGAAGGCCTCCTTGTCATTGAAGGCCACCCGCAGGCCCTTGCCGCCGCCACCGGCCGAGGCCTTGATCATGACCGGATAGCCGATGTCCTTGGCAATCTCCACCGCACGCTCGGCCGACTCGATGGCATCGTTCCAGCCCGGGATGGTGTTCACCTTGGCCTCGTTGGCCAGCTTTTTGGAGGCGATTTTGTCGCCCATGGCCGCGATGGAGTAGTGCTTGGGGCCAATGAAGGCCATGCCCTCTTCTTCCACGCGCCGGGCAAAGTCCTCGTTCTCCGACAGAAAGCCGTAGCCCGGATGGATCGCCTCGGCACCCGTGGCCTTGGCCGCCGCAATGATTTTGTCGGCCACCAGGTAGGACTCGCGCGAGGGCGCGGGCCCGAGCAACACGGCCTCGTCGGCCAGCTGCACATGGCGGGCGTCCTTGTCGGCCTCCGAATACACGGCCACGGTCTGGATGCCCATCTTGCGGGCGGTGGCGATGACGCGGCAGGCGATTTCACCGCGGTTGGCGATCAGAATTTTTTTGAACATCTTGTTTTCTCCTGGTCTGATCAAAGCGGAATGTTCCCGTGCTTGCGCCAGGGGTTCTCAACCTTCTTGTCCTTGAGCATCACCAGCGAGCGGCAGATGC
>CANGYC010000071.1 GCA_947457975.1 Comamonadaceae bacterium
ACGCCGGGGCCAAGCCCGAGTGAGCCGGGCCGCTGCGGCCTGGCTGCGGCTGAGATGACCCGCAAGGTAAACTTCGCCGCTTCCTCACCTGAGGTGATGGGGCGTTAGCTCAGTTGGTTAGAGCAGGGGACTCATAATCCCTTGGTCGCTGGTTCAAGTCCAGCACGCCCTACCATTCCATCAGACCCCCGTCACTGCGAAGCCAGGGACGGGCGGCCGTTGGATCCCCCGCAGCGCAAGCAGGCGGCTCAGCCCGCCTTGATCGGCGGCGCGACCTTGCGGCTCATGCGCAGCACCCGCTGACCGCGCAACATGGGCTTGGCAGCCGCCAGGAAGGTCTGGGTGTGGGCCATGCCCATGTGCGCCTGGAAGGCCTGTTCACTCGCGTAGACCTCGTACAGCACGATCTTGTTCGGATCGTCCAGGGTCTGCATCACATCGAACTGGTAGCAGCCTGGCTCGTCGGCGACCGAGGCGCGTGCGTTGATGTCGATCAGCGACATGAATGCGTCCAGCGAAGAGGGGTCGACATCGAACTCGACCAGCAGCACGAATTTGTTCATAAGGTTCCAGCAGGGTGAGGGAAAGGGGAGCGCGTTCAGAGTCGGCGCGAGATCACGAAATCCATGCTGACCAAGGCTTCGCGCACCAGTGCGGTGGCACCTGTCAGTTGCCGCGTTGGTGGACGTGCGGTGTCAAAGCATTGCTTCCACACTTTCTCGAACCGCGCTTCAAAGCGATGGAAGTCGCGCAGCCACACCGTGACGGCAAGCACATGCGCTCGGTTCAAGGCCTGTGCGGCCAGCAAGGCGTCAAGGTTGCCCATGATCTGGCGCGTCTGACCCTCCACCGACTCGGCCAGCGCAGCCTTCGGATGGGTCAGGTCGACGCCGATCAAGCCGTGAATAAAGCCCAGGTCCCCGGCGAACACCAGGTCGCTGGCGGGTCTGAGTGCCGGTTCGCCAATGAATTGCAAGCCCATGGTGGCCTCCTTCTTATTTGGCGGTGGTGGCCAGGAATTCGGCGAGCAGGTCCTGCACCTTGCGGGTCGTGGCCTCTTCGCGTTCTGCACCAAGCAGGTGATCCGTGGCCACGAAAGCCAGCGCAGCCTTCTGCCCGAAGGCGGCCAGGGCTTTGGGGTCATCTAAGGCGCCTGGGGGGACCTTCACCACGATCTCGCTGGCATAGGTGCGGGTCGGTCCGGCGGCCGTCAGCCTCGGTACCTCGGGGCGGCGGCCCTCCTGCACGTCATGGATGGCCTGGGACAGCATGCGTCGGAACTGCACCACGCCGCGGTCGGTGGAGCCCAGGTGCTCGGCCCGCCGATTGGCCACTTGGCCCTGGGTCACCACGGCGTCATAGTCACCGGGCTCGCGCTGGCGTTCGGCATGGGGCCGGTCACCGGTTTGCCCGATGAAGGGGATCTGGTCCACGCCAAAGTCCTCGGGCGCCATGCTGCCGCTGGGGTTGTTGTAGCTGTTGAGGTGAGCCAGCCCGATGTAGAAGGAGTTGTGGTCGTCCACCGCCACCGCCCACCGCGACAGGTAGGGCCGCAGACCCAGGCTCTCGCGGTCGGCCAGGTTGGCGCCGTTGGGAAACTGCCCGAAGTTGGGCAGGGCGATGTCGCTGGCGCGGATGAAGACATGCTCACCCACCTGGCGTGTGGCCATGGACAGGAAGCCGATCGGCGTGCGTGGGAAGTCCAGTTGCGGCAAGACCTTGAAGGTGGCCGAAAACTGCTGGCCCGCCACGATGGCGTGCAGGTAGGCGTTGTGGATGGGGTCGCAGCCGTTTTCTACGATCTGCACCCAGTTGCAAGGCAGGTTCATGCGGAACGGAACCGGCGCGTTGTCCGTCGGGTGGTCAACGGTGTCGTACTCGGGGAAGGGTGGCATCTCGTCCACCGGCCCCATGTAGGCAAAGAGCAGGCCCTTCCATTCATGCACCTTGTAGGCGCCTTGGCAGAAGGTGCTTTTGATGCGGATGGTCGGCGGCTCTGCGGGGGTGTCGAGGATGGTGCCATCCACATCAAAGTGCCAGCCGTGGTAGCAGCAGCGGATGCCGCGTTCGGCAATGATGCCGTATTCCAGCGAGGCACCGCGGTGAATGCAGTGGCGGTGCAGCAGACCGACGCGCCCTGAGCCGTCGCGAAAGACCACCAGGTCCTCGCCCAGCAGGCGCACGGGCACAGGCAGGTCCCCGAGCTCCGAGCTCAGAAGGAAGGGATGCCAGTAGCGGCGCAGGTACTCCCCGCCTGGCGTGCCTCGCCCAACAGACGTGATGAAGGTGTCATCGTTGGGTGCGGGCTGGTTGTGGTAACCGCTGTAAGGCCGGATGTCCCGGCCCGGGCGAGACCCGGAAGTGGAATCGGTCATGGAATGCCTCCAGAACGTGCTGGCTCCAGGGCCAGGCGCTGACGTTCGCGGCGCCCGGACAGCCCTTGTTTCTTGTCAATGTGGCAGGCCATGCTAAGTCAATCACTTGCTTAAGTCAATCAAGTGATTTAGATTCCGCCCATGCTTCATTCAGCGTCCGGGCGCAAGCCCATGTCCAAAGGCAAGAGCCTGCCCACTGAGCGCTCTCGCGGAGAGCTGGCGCGGCAGGCGCTCATCGAAGCGGGCGTGCAGGTCTTTGGCAGCCAAAGCCTCAATACCGCGTCGACACGGGAGATCGCCCGCTGCGCGGGCCAGAACGTTGCGGCCATTGCGTATTACTTCGGTAGCAAGCAAGGGCTGTACGAGGCGGTGGTGGCGCACATTGCCGGCATCATCGATGCGCGGGTCGGCCCATTGATGGACGAGATCGCCGCTTACCTGGCCGGCCGGCATGTGGCGCCCGAGCGCTGCCTGCAGTACATGGGTGAACTGCTGGCCAGCACACTGGCCACGCACACCGACATGCTCCCTGTGACCAGCATCATCATCAAGGAGCAGATGGAGCCCACCGAGGCCTTTGACATCCTCTATGACGGTGCGCTGGGGCAGTTGCAGGCCACGGGCGCCGCCCTGCTAGAGGCCTACTGCGGCCTGCCGGCCCAGGCGCCCGAGACCATCGTGCGTTTTCACGCCTTGCTGGGCCAAAGCCTGGCCTTTCGCTTTGCCCGCCAGACCATCATCCGGCGCGCCGGATGGCGCGACATCGGGCCTGCGCAGGAGCAGCTCATCAGCCACGCTGTGATCGACCAGACCCAGGCCGTCCTGCGCAGCCTGCGGCGCCAGCACCTTCGCAAGTCGCCCACGCGCACGCTGCGCTGACCGCATCCATGAATTACCCACCAACGAGGAGACACGCATGAAACTGAATCGACGCCTGTTGAGCATCCTGCTGGCCCTGCCTTTGCTGGCCAGTGCGCAGCAGGCCCAAAACTATCCGAACCGCACCATCCGCCTGGTGGTGCCCTATGCGGCGGGTGGGGCCGGGGACAGCGTGGCCAGACCGCTGGCCCAGCGCCTGAGCGAGATCCTTGGCCAGCCCGTGATCGTGGACAACAAGCCTGGAGCCAATGCCACGCTGGGGGCCGACCAGGTGGCCAAGGCCGCCCCCGACGGCTACACCATCGTGCTCGCTGCCGTGGTGCACTACATCGTGCCGCTCTTTTCCAAGAACGTGCCCTACGACCCCATTCGGGACTTCACGCCCATTGCACCGGTGGTGGTGACGCCCAACATCCTGGCCGTGCATCCGTCGCTGCCGGTCAACAACACCCGCGAGCTCATCGACTACGCCAAGAAAAACCCGGGCAAGCTGTTCTACGGCACCACCGGCGTGGGCTCCACCCACCACCTGGGTGGCATTTTGTTTTCGCAGATGGCCGGAATCCAGATGGACCATGCGCCTTACAAAGGCGGGAGCCCGACGATCAACGACGCCCTGGGCGGCCAGATCCCGGTGGTGATCCTGACCTCGCCGACGGTTCTTCCGCATGCGCGGGCCGGCCGCCTGCGGCCCATCGGCATGATCGAGACCAAGCGGGCACGCGCCACACCCGACATCCCCGCGCTCGGGGAAGCATTGCCTGGTTACGGCCTGCCCGACACCTGGTTCGGCGTGCTGGGGCCAGCCAACATGCCCAAGGCCGTGACCGATCGCCTGAATGCGGCCATTCGCCAGGCCACAGCCGATCCCGACCTGCGTGCCCGCCTGGAAAAAGCGGGGTACGAAATGAGCGCCTCCATGAGCCCGGAGGAATTTGGCAGCTCCATCCGCAGCGATGCCGAGGTCTACCGCCGCATCGTCACATCCGCTGGCATCAAGCCCGAGTGAACGCTTCTTTTTAAATCCTTCATCCATACACCATGAAACTCGCCACTTATCTGGATCCACAGGGCCAGCAGCGCATCGGGGCCGTGGACACGGCCAGCCGCAGCGTTCTCGACCTGCAGGCGGCCCATGTGCAGCAGCACGGCCGCCCCAGCCCGCACCTGGGCAGCATGCTCGACCTCATTGATGGCGGTGAACCTGCCCTGGCTCTGGCGCGCGAGCTCGAACGCCAGAGCGCCGGCGCAGGGCCCCATCGCCATGCACTTGAGGGCCTTCGCCTGCTGGCCCCTGTGCCGCAGCCGCGCCAGATCCGGGACTTCAACAACGCCGAGGACCACTGGCGCGACGCCTTCGGGGGCATGACCATCCTCTCGGCCCGGCTGGCCGGGCAGACGCCACTGCCGCGCGACCAGATCAAGGTGGACATTCCCGAGGTCAACTACACCCAGCCGATCTTCTACATCAGCAACCGCATGAATGTGGTCGGCACCGACACCGACATTCAGTGGCCGCGCTACTGCCAGTGGTTCGACTACGAGGCCGAGTTCGGCTTCTTCCTCGGGCGCACGGGCAAGGACATTTCAGAGAAGGATGCCGCCAGCTACATCTTCGGCTACACGGTGTTCAACGACTTTTCGGCACGCGACAAGCAAATCCGCGAGATGCAGGGAAAGATGGGACCGACCAAGGGAAAGAGCTTTGACACCGGCAACGCCATGGGCCCCTGGATCGTCACCTGCGACGAGATTCCCGACCCGCGCAAGCTGGCCGTGGAAATTCGCGTCAACGGCGAGGTCTGGAAGAACACCAGCAGCGCATCGATGGTCCACAGTTTCGAGAAGATGATCGCCTATGTGTCGGAGTGCGAGACGCTTTATGCCGGCGAGTTTTTCGGCTCGGGCACCATGGCCGGTGGCTGCTGTCTGGAGATCGATCGCTGGCTCAAGGACGGCGACGTGGTGGAGATCGAATTTGAAAAGATCGGCACCTTGCGCAACCGCGTCGTGCGCACCGCCTGATCGGCCACTGCGCCCAACCCAATAAAAATCGCTATGCCCTACGACATCCATGCGGCCCGCCGCGAACTGACCCCCACCGGTACCCTGCGTGTCGGCCTGAACCTGGCCAACTTTTTGCTGATCAACCCGGGCACGGGCCAGACCAAGCCCGAAGGCATCGTGCCCGATCTTGCGCAGGAACTGGCGCAGGAACTGGGCGTGTCCTTGCAGTTCGTGCCCTACGCAGCCCCCGGCCCACTGGGTGATGCCGTGGATCAGGGCGCCTGGGACGTGGCCTTTCTGGCCGACGAACCCGCGCGCGCTGCCACCATTGCCTTTTCGCCGGCCTATCTGGAAATCCAGGCCAGCTACCTGGTGCCGGCCGGTTCGCCCTTCAGTCATGTGGACGAGGTGGACAGGGCCGGCGTGCGCATTGCCTCCATGGATGGCGGCGCCTACACGCTGTACCTGCAGCGCAATCTGTCGCAGGCGCAACTGGTGCTCACGCGCACCATCGACGACTCTTGTACCGCGTTCGTCGATCAGGGCCTGGAGGCCTTGGCCGGTCTGCGGCCGCGGCTGATCAGCGACCAGGCCAAGGTACCCGGCAGTGTGCTGCTGCCAGGCGGGTTCACGGCGGTGCAGCAGGCCATAGGCACCTCCCGTCGCCACCAGGCGGCGCCCGCCTACCTGGCAGATTTTTCAGAGCGCGCCAAGGCGCAGGGCCGCGTGCAGGCTGCCATCGACAGGCATCGCATCCTGGGTGTGAACGTGGCTCCGGCAAGGGCCTGAGTTGCAGGAACGGAGCTCAGTCATGAACAAAAACGTACTCGTCACAGGTGGCAGCCGCGGCATTGGCGCAGCCACCGCCCGCTTGTTGGCCAGCCAAGGTTGGCGGGTGTGCATCAATTTCGTCAGCCAGGTCGAGGCCGCGCAGGCGGTGGTCGATGACATCTCCCGTGCCGGTGGGCAGGCCCTCATGGTGGCTGCCGATGTGTCCCAGCCCGATCAGGTGCAGCGCATGTTTGAATTCATCGACCGCGAGATGGGAGTGCTGCATGGCCTGGTCAACAACGCGGGGGTGATCGCGCCCATGATTCGGTTCGAGGACATGGAGCCGGCGCGCTGGAACCGCATCCTGGGCACCAATTTGCTGGGGACCATGATGTGTGCGCATGCGGCGGTGCGCCGCATGTCGACCCGCCATGGTGGGGCCGGTGGGGCCATCGTCAACCTGTCGACTGCGCTCACCCGCTCGGGCGCCCCCGGCATGTACGTGGACTATGCCGCGGCCAAGTCGGCGATCGAGACCCTGACGGTGGGCCTGGCACGCGAGGTGGCGGGCGATGGCATCCGGGTCAACTGCGTGAGGCCGGGGCTCATCGACACCGAGATTCACGCCTCAGGCGGAGATCCGGGCCGGGCGGCCAAGGCCAAGGATTTTGTTCCCCTCAAGCGGGCCGGCCTGGCCACCGAGGTGGCGCAGGCCATCGCCTGGCTCCTGTCGGAGCAGGCTTCCTACACCACGGGCGGTTTCATCGACGTCTCCGGAGGCGTCTGAGGCGCCTGCGGATGGGTGTGCCTGCGGCACCCTTGCCGCGGGCTCAAAACTCCCCTTGCACGCCTTCTGGTTCGGATGAATCAGGGGGAGGTGCTGGCTTTCAGTCCAGCCTAGCTTTGTTGAGCGCCCCATCTGCAGGGCGCGACCCTCAGTCAAACCGTGCGCGGCAACCGGCCTGCATGTCCGAGTCGCGGATGAAGCCGCATTGCCCCCGGCCCCCGCCGGTGGATGCCCGGCACAGGGCCTGAAGGTCGGAATTTCGGATGAAGCCGCATTGGCCCGAGCCACCGCCGGTGATGGCGCGGCAGTAGGCCTGGCTGTCGTTGTCGCGAATGAAGCCGCATTGCCCCGAGTTGTTGGTGGTGACGGCGCGGCACAGGGCTTGGTCATCGTTGTCGCGGATGAAGCCACACTGGCCCGATCCGCCGCCCGTGGTGGCCCGGCAGAAGGCCTGCTTGTCCGAGTCTCGGATGAAGCCACACTGCCCCGAGCCCCCACCGGAGCTGGCCCTGCACTGCGCCTGCAGGGCTGGGTCCTGGATGAAGCCGCACTGCCCGCTTTGGGCCTGTGCGGGGCCGGCCCAGGCCATCAGGGCCAGGCTCAAGAAAAAAGAGCTCAGAAAAGAAGGGATCATCAGCGGCACCTCGGTGGTCAGGGAAAAAAGGGCGGGACGGTCAGTTCCGGCGCACGCCAAAGAGGATGCCACAGGTCACCAGGGCCAGCCCGGCCAACAGGTTCCAGCCCATGGGCTCGCCCAGCAGCACCACGGCGCCCAGGGCCGAGAGGCCGGGCACCAGGGCGGTCATCATGGTCGAGCGCACGGGCCCGTAGTGGCGCACCATGATGTTGAAGGTGATGCCGGAAATCACCACCGAGCCGATGCCCTTATACACCGCCTGGAACGCCATCTCGCCCCAGGGGGCCTGGCCCAGGTGCGAGGGCACCCAGCCTTGCCAGGCGGCCAGGGCGTACAGCGGCACGTAGCTCACGCAGGAAAAAGCCGTGATCGCCACGGTGGCCTGCACCGCATCCAGGCCGTGGCGCCGCACCATCACGGTGTACACCGCCCAGCAGGCCGCGGCCGACATGAACAAGAGGTCGCCCTTCCAGATATCGCCGCCCTCAAAGGCCTTGAGCAGGCTCAGGCCACCGACCAAGGCATCGCCGCAGACGATGCAGGCCAGCCCCATCACGCGCAGCCGCGTCAGAGGCTCTTTGAGCCACCACCAGGCCAGCAGGGTGGTCCACAGCGGCAGACTGCCGGGCATCAGCACCGAGGCATGCGCGGCAGGCGCATAAAAAAAGCCGGAATAGGCCAGCGTCGCGTACAGCAGGCTGCCAAACAGGCCTGCCCCCGCCGTCAATGACCAGGGCAGGGGCGAGAGGCCGGCCAGTGAGCCTTGCGCCGGAGCGCGTTGGCGCTGCAGCCACCAGCCCCAGGGAATGAGCACGCAGCCGGCGCCCACCATGCGCAGAAAGCCGATGTCCAGCGGCAGCAGGCTGTGTGCGGCAGAGGCGCGGGCCACGATGATGAAGAAGGTCCAGATCAGCACCGTCAACACGGCCGCCATCCAGGCTTGGGTTCGGGAGCTCAGGGCCATCTGCCGTCTTCAGCGCGGGGGTGCGAAGCGCCACCAGGGCAGCTCACGATGCAGGCTCAGCACCTCACCGCTGCGGCGCGCCACATAACCGGGCAGGGACTCCAGCTTGTCTTTCCAGGCCGCTTGCTGCAGCAGCTCGCGCAGGGCCGCCAGGGGTGGCTCCTCCAGGGCGGCCTTCAAGCACACCAGGTAGTAGTCTTCCTCCAACAGCGGCACGAAGCCCAGGCCACGCCGCCGTGCCGCCGCTTCAATCACCAAGCCCGTGTCGGCCTGCCCCGAGAGCACCGCCTGCACCACGGCTGCATGCGAGGGCTCCACGCGCAGCCAGCCCTCGATGGCGGTTTCTTCCAGGCCGGCCTCGGCGCGCAGTTGCTCGGCCAAGAGGCGCGTGCCTGCGCCCAGGGCCCGATTCACGTAGCGGGCCCTTGTGCGCGCCACATCGGCAAAGGTCTGCAGGCCCAGCGGGTTGCCTGGCGCCACCGCCAGGCCTTGCCTGCGCCGTGCAAAGCCCAGGATCTTGTGCCGCCCCGGCTGCAGCAGCGGCTGGTAGGTGCGCTGGGCCAGTGTGCCGGGGGCGGGCGAGGGCGGCACATGAAAGCCCGCCAGGGTGCAGCGCCCTTCGTTGAGCGCGGCGATGGCGTCCACACTGCCGCAAAAGCGCACGTCCAGGTGCAGCTGGGCCTGGGCGGCCGCATGCTCGCGCAGCAGAGGCAGGGCGTCGTCGTGGCTGGCGAACAGGGTCAGCAGGTGGGCGCGGTCGTCGAAGGCCACCGCAAACACCTGCTCCAGGCCAGCTTGCAGCGCTTCAATCTGCGGCGCCAGCCGGGCTTGGGCCTGCCGCTCGGCCCACAGCAGCTTGTTCCCGAACTCGCTCAGGTGCGCGGCCTGGCCGCGCTCCCACACCACCAGGCTGCGGTCCAGCTCGGCTTCCCAGCGCTTGAGCTGGCCCCAGGTGTGGCGGTAGGACTGGCCGAGCCGACGGGCTGCGCCGGAGATGGAACCTTCGTCTTTGAGCGCCTGCAGCAGGTCCAGCAGCGGGTGGGAAATCGCCCCGGCCGCGTCGCGGCGGCCGAAGGCGTAGGAGAGTTCGATCTGGCGCACGGTTGGAGTATCGACCAAGCGGTGCCAGGCCCCGCCATCGGCGGTCACGGTCTATGCCCCACGCGCTACTGGGTCATTGGCCCGTCTTCGCTGCTCGCAAAGGGGGGCGTCCCTCGTGCGGG
>CANGYC010000072.1 GCA_947457975.1 Comamonadaceae bacterium
CTGTCCAGGTCTTTGACGGGGTGGTTGGCACCGTGGTGGCCGAACTTCATCTTGAAGGTCTTGGCGCCCGAGGCCAGGGCCATGATCTGGTGGCCCAGGCAAATGCCGAAGGTTGGGATGCCTGTTTCTATGAGTTCACGTGCGGCGGCAATCGCGTAGTCGCAAGGCTGAGGATCGCCAGGTCCGTTGGAGAGGAAGATGCCGTCGGGCTGGTGCTTGAGTACCTCGGCGGCAGGCGTCTGCGCCGGCACCACGGTCACGCGCGCGCCGCGCTCGGCGAGCATGCGCAAGATGTTCTTCTTGACGCCAAAGTCATAGGCCAGCACATGAAAGCGCGGTGACTTGAGCGTGCCATAGCCAGGCGTGCCGTCTTCGCGGGCAAGCCGCCACTCGCTCTCGGTCCATGCATAGCCTTGCTGAACAGACACCACCTTGGCCAGGTCCAGGCCGCTCATGCTGGGGGCGGCCTGAGCAGCCGCCACGGCCCGAGCAATGGCAGCCTGATCCGCTGCCTGACCCGGGGCAAGGGCCAGGATGCAGCCGTTTTGCGCACCCTTGACACGCAGATGCCGCGTCAGGCGCCGGGTGTCGATGTTGGCAATGGCCACCGTGCCGTTGGCCTGCAGGTACTCTGACAACGAGACCGTGCGGCGGAAGTTGGAGGCCAGAAGCGGCAGGTCTTTGATGATGAGACCTGCGGCAAACACCCGGTCGGCCTCGACGTCTTCAAGGTTGACGCCGTAGTTGCCGATGTGTGGGTAGGTAAGTGTGACGATCTGCTGGCAGTAGCTGGGATCCGTGAGGATTTCCTGGTAACCGGACATGGCGGTGTTGAACACCACTTCACCGACCGTGGAGCCGGGGGCTCCGATGGAGTTGCCAACAAAGATCGTGCCGTCTGCGAGGGCCAAGATGGCCGAGGGGTGGTTTCCCTGTAGAGACAAAAGCACTGGGTTCTCCGATGTGGTTTCGGTTCGCCCAAGCGTGCGCATCTAGAGCCTTGCCTGCAAGGTGCTGCTGCGGTCTGCTTTTGTGATCAGGGGGGTGGCTTTTGCGGCGCTCGGGCGAGACTGTTTTGAAAAGCCACTGATTATAGCTGGGCTACGGCACTTGAAGGCCGCTGGCGTGCAGGCAGATGGCGGCGGCCGCGGCGACATTGAGCGATTCTTCGCCGCCGGGCTGGGCGATGCGCAACAGCTGCTGCGCCCGGGCCATCAGTTCGGGGCCGACACCCTGCCCCTCGTGGCCCAGCACCCAGGCGCAGGGCCAAGGCAGCGCAGCCTGATGCAGGAGGCTTCCCTGGTGCGAGCTGGTGACCAGCAGGGGCACCTGCAAGGCCTCCAGCGCCGGGTATTCGAGCGACTCGACCAGGTGCAGGCCGAAATGGGCCCCCATGCCGGCGCGCAGCACCTTGGGCGACCACAGGGCCGCCGTGCCCTTGAGTGCGATCACCTGGGTGAAACCGAAGGCGGCCGCACTGCGCAGGATGGAGCCCACGTTGCCGGCATCCTGCACGCGGTCGAGCACGACGCTGGGCGCCTGGGCACGCAGCTCGGGGGCCACAGGCAAGTCCAGCACCGCCCCGACCCGGGCCGGCGACTCCAGGCCGCTGAAGTCCCGCCAGAGGCTGTCGGCCACGATCAAGGTGGCGCCAGCCCGGCTCTGCCACTCGGCCGGCGCCTCGGCAGCAAATGATTCGGCCAGCACCAGGCTGCGCAGGCCCAGGCCGCGCTGCAGGGCCGCTCGGATCAGATGGTCGCCCTCGAGCCAGACTTGGCCCTGCTTGCGGTAGGCGGTGCTGTCCTGGGCCAGGCGCTTGAGGTCCTTGAGGAAGGCGTTGCTGCGGGAGCTGATGAAAGTGGGCACGTTCACCGGGCAGGTCCTTTCAAGACCTGGGCCACGGGCGAGAAGCTGCGACGGTGCTGCGGGCACGCGCCATGCGTGCGCAGGGCCGCCAGGTGCTCAGCGGTGCCGTAGCCCTTGTGCGCGGCAAAACCATACTGGGGATACTGCGCGTGGTAGGCCTCGCACCAGCGGTCGCGCGTGACCTTGGCCAGGATGGAGGCTGCAGAAATGGCTTTGACCTTGGCATCCCCACCGACCACGGCCTCGGCCATCACCGAGAGCGTAGGCAGGCGGTTGCCGTCGACCAGCACCTTCACGGGTTTCAGACGCAAGCCTTCGACGGCCCGGCGCATGGCCAGCAAGGTGGCTTGCAGGATGTTGAGCTGGTCGATCTCCTCCACGGAAGCCTCGGCCACCGAGCAGCACAAGGCCTTGGCGCGGATCTCGTCGTAGAGCCGGGCGCGGCGCAGGGGGGTGAGGGCCTTGGAGTCGGCCAGGCCCTTGATGGGCTGCAACTCGTCCAGGATCACGGCAGCGGCCACCACCGGCCCGGCCAGGGGGCCGCGGCCGGCCTCATCGACGCCGGCCACGAGGCCAGGCGTGTCCCAGGACAAGTGCACCTGCTCAGCCTTGAAGAACTTGCTCGATCGCATCGCTTGCGAGTTGCGCGGTATCGCGCTTGAGTTCATGGTGAAGGGCCGTGAAACGGGCCTCGAGGGTGCGGACACGCTCGGGCGCATGCGTCAGGGCCTGGAGCCAGTCGTCCACTGCGTCGGCCAGGGCCTCGGGGCTGGCGGCGTCCTGCAGCAGTTCAGGCACCACAAAGTCCTGGCACAGGATATTCGGCAGCCCGACCCAGGGCTGCAGCTTCTTGCGACGCATGATCTGCCAGGACAGCCAATTCATGTGGTAGCCAATCACCATGGGCCGCTTGAAGAGGGCCGCCTCCAGCGTGGCGGTGCCGCTGGCGATCAGCGTCACATCGCAGGCGGCCAGCACCAGGTGCGATTGGCCGGCGGTCACCTGCACACGGCCAGCCAGGCCGGCAGCATGCACCTTCCGCTCCACGTCCCCTTGCAGCGCCGGGAGAGCCGGGAGCAGCAATTGCAAGCTGGGATGACGGGCCAGCAACAGACGGGCGGCCTGCAGAAAGCGCGGGCCAATGGACTGGACCTCGGAGGCTCGGCTGCCGGGCAACAAGGCCAGCACCTTCGCCTCGGGCGACAGGCCCAGGGCCTGGCGGGCGGCCAGGCGGTCGGGCTCAAGGGGGATCACCTGCGCCAGGGGGTGGCCCACGTAAGTGGCGGCAATGCCGCGCTGGGCCAGCAGGGCTGGCTCAAAGGGAAAAATGCACAGCACGTGGTCGCAGCTGCGCTGGATTTTCTCGATGCGCTCGGCTCGCCAGGCCCAGATGGAGGGGCACACAAAGTGCACGGTGCGCACACTTTGGGCGCGCAAGGCAGCCTCGAGGTCCAGGTTGAAGTCGGGCGCATCCACACCGATGAACACATCAGGCCGGTCGGCCAACAGGCGGGCCTTGAGCTGCTGGCGGATGCCCACGATCTCTCGGTAGTGGCGCAGCACCTCGACATAACCGCGCACGGCCAGCTTGTCGCTGGGCCACCAGGCGGCAAAGCCCTGGGCCACCATGCGGGGGCCGCCGATGCCCAGGCTGCTCAGGCCGGGCCAGCGCTGGCGCATACCACCGAGCAGGAGGCTGGCCAACAAGTCGCCAGAGGCCTCGCCGGCCACCATGGCCACGCGGGGCGAGGCTGCCTGGCTCATCTCGGGCTCAGCGGACGATGCCGCGCTGCGCGGAGCTGGCTTCGAGGAAGTCCAGCATCATACGGACGTCGGGCTCAGCCTCGGGCTGTCCCTGCGCCAGACCCGCGATGCGCTCCTTGGCGGACTCCAGGGTCAGGTTGTCGCGGTACAGCGCCTTGTGCATGGCCTTGACGACGGCAATGCGCTCTGGTGAAAAGCCCCGACGGCGCAGGCCCTCGAAGTTCATGGAGCGCGCGCCTGCGGGTTGGCCCTGGCACATCACGTAGGGAGGCACATCGGCAAACAGCAGCGAGCACATGGCCGTCATGGCATGTGCGCCGATGCGAACGAACTGGTGCACCACGGTAAAGCCGCCTAGGATCACCCAGTCGCCCACATGCACATGGCCGGCCAGCTGGGAATTGTTGGCAAAGATGGTGTGGTTGCCCACGGCCACATCGTGCGCCAGATGCACGTAGGCCATGATCCAGTTGTCGTTGCCGACCTGCGTCACACCCGTGTCACCGGGCGAACCGATGTTGAAGGTGCAGAACTCGCGGATGGTGTTGCGGTCACCGATGCGCAGCTCGCAAGGCTCACCGGCGTATTTCTTGTCCTGAGGGATGGCCCCCAGGGAATTGAACTGGAAGATGCGGTTGTCACTGCCGATGGTGGTGTGGCCTTCAATCACACAGTGGGCACCAACGGTGGTGCCCGCACCGATCTTCACGTGCGGTCCGATGACCGTGTAGGGGCCGACCTCGACCGAGCTGTCCAGTTCGGCAGCCGAATTCACCAGGGCCGTGGGATGAATGCCTGACATGGAGTGTCTCGCTGGTGCTCAGGCAATCGTGCGCATGGTGCACATCAGCTCGGCCTCGCAGACCACCTGCTCAGCCACGCGCGCCACCCCCGTGAACTTGAAGATGCCAGCCTTCATGCGGTCCAGGCTGACCTCCATCACGAGTTGGTCTCCCGGCTCCACCGGACGCTTGAAGCGCGCCCCATCGATGCCGGCAAAGTAATACACGGTCTTGTCATCTGGCGTGGTGCCCAGGGTGTCGAAGGCCAGCAGGGCCGCCGCCTGGGCCATGGCCTCAAGCATGAGCACCCCCGGCATGACGGGCCGGTGAGGGAAGTGGCCGGTGAAGAAGGGCTCATTGATGGTCACATTCTTGAGCGCTTTAATCCGCTTGCCCTTCTCGATCTCAAGCACGCGGTCCACCAACAAGATGGGGTAGCGGTGGGGCAGTTGCTTGAGGATCTGGTGAATGTCCATCATGGGATTTCTTTATCGTTGGTTTTGTGGGGGTGCTGCCGTCAACATGCCCGCGGCCGGTTCGACTCAGACGCCCGGGCGCCTGGCCTGGGCCTCGAGTTGTTTGATGCGTTCGCGCAGGGCATGCAACTGCTTGAGCGTGGCGGCGTTCTTTTCCCAGCTGCCATTGTCGTCGATGGGAAAAAAGCCGCTGTAGTGGCCAGGGGTGGCGATGGAGCGCGTCACCACGGAGGCGGCCGAGACATGCACATGGTCGGCCAGGCTCAGGTGCCCCAGCACCACGGCGCCGCCTCCGATGGTGCAATGCGCACCGATGCGGGCACTGCCGGCCACGCCCACGCATCCAGCCATGGCCGTGTGCGCGCCCACGTGCACGTTGTGACCGATCTGGATGAGGTTGTCGAGCTTGACGCCGTCTTCGAGGACGGTGTCTTCAAGGGCGCCACGGTCGATGCAGGTGTTGGCTCCGATCTCCACATCGTTGCCGATGCGCACAGCCCCCAGTTGCTCGATTTTTTCCCAGCGTCCGTCGGCGGGTGCGAAGCCGAAGCCGTCGGCGCCGATGACCACACCCGAATGAAGAATGCAGCGCTCGCCGACCAGGCAGTCCTCGCCCACGGTGACCCGTGCCGCCAGGCGCGTGTGGGCGCCCAGTTTGGCGCCGGCGCCCACCACCACATGTTCACCCAGGCGCACGCCATCGCCGACGATGGCCTGCGCTCCCACGAAAGCAAAGGCACCCACACTGGCCGAGGGAGCAACCTGTGCAGTTGGGTCGATCCATGCGGTGGGATGTACGCCCAGAGGCGCAGGTCGGCCATGCAGCGCCTTCCAGTGCTGCGTGGCACGGGCAAAAAATCGGTAGGGGTCGTCCACCACGATGCAGTCACCGCGGCGTCTGGCGGCTTCCTGCAGGGCCGGCGAAACAATGACACAGCCGGCCTGGGAGGCAGCGAGGCGGGACAGGTACTTGGGGTGGCTGACGAAGCTCAGGTCCTGGGGGCCAGCGGTTTCGATGGGGGCCAATCGATCGATGCGGCGCAGGGCGTCGCCCAGCAGCCTGGCCTGGAACTCGCCCGCCAGGGCCTCGACCAGGGTGCCGAGGACCAGACTCACACCGAAGTCACTCCATCCGTCGGGAGCTTAGCGTGCGCCCGCATTGAGCTGGCGAATCACCTTGTCCGTGATGTCGTGCTTGGGATTGATGTAGACCGCTTCCTGGATGATCAGGTCAAACTTTTCGGCCTCGGCCAGGGTTTTGACGGCCCGGTTCGCGCGGTCGATGATGAGCTGCAGCTCTTCGTTCTTGCGGTTGTTCAGGTCTTCCTGAAACTCACGGCGCTTGCGCTGGAATTCACGGTCCTGGTCCACCAGCTGTTTCTGGCGGGCGCCGCGCTGGGTTTCAGAAAGGGTCGGGGCTTCACGCTCAAAGCGGTCAGACAGGGTCTTGAGCTGGTTGCCAAGATCGGCCAAGTCCTTCTCGCGCTTACTGAATTCCTGCTCCAGCTTGGCCTGGGCCGTCTTGGCGGGACCCGCCTCGCGCACGATGCGATCGAGGTTCACGATGCCAATCTTGAACTCCTGCGCGCTGGCGGACAGGCCAGTGAGCAACAGAGCAGCACAGAGGGCGAGGCGTTGGGGCAAAGTAGTCATTAGAAAGCGGTACCAATCTGAAATTGCATGCGCTGCATTCTATCGCTGGCGTCCTTGCGCACCGGCACGCCCAAGGCCAGGCGCAGCGGGCCGACCGGCGAAATCCAGGTGATGCCCAAGCCCACCGAGGCCTTGAGGTCCTGCAGGCGATAGGGATCGCTCTCAGCGAAGACATTGCCAGCATCGAAGAAACCGAACATGCGCAGGGTGCGGTCGTTGCCCGCGCCAGGAAATGGCGCAATCAATTCGGCGTTGAAGGTCAGCTTTTTGGCGCCACCGGTGGCGGCGGTGGTGAGCGCGCCAGCGGAGTCTCTGTAGCGCGGGCCCAGGGAGCCCTGCTCGAAGCCTCGCACCGAGCCCAGGCCGCCAGAGTAGAAGTTCTTGATGACCGGGAATTCTTTACCGTTGAGGCCCTTGCCCCAGCCGATTTCAGCATTCAGGCCAATCGTGAACTGCTTGTTCAGAGGAATGTAATTCTGGATCTGGTACACCGAGCGCAGGTACTGGACATCGCCGCCCACACCCCAATCGCCGTTGACCCGCTGGTACATGCCCCGCGTGGGCACCAGGGCACTGTCACGCTTGTCGCGCTGCCAGCCCACCGTCAAGGGAAAGGACTGGGTTTTCTTGCCGAACTGCTCGACGTAGCGGGTCAGGCCCAGGTTGTTGCCGGGATCGACGTCCCAGAACTCCATACCGGCGCCCAGGAACACCCGGTCGGTTTCGGTCACAGGCACGCCAAAGCGGATGCTTCCGCCTTGCGTCTTGAGCAAGTACTGGGTGGCCTGACCGGTCAGTGGCCTGTTGGTGCGGGAAAAGATATCGAAGGCACGTGAGACCCCATCGGGCGTGAAGTAGGGATTGACGGTGCTGATCACCATTTGGCGATTGAACGAACTGGTGTTGAGGTCCAGGCCCAGATAGTTGCCAGTGCCAAAGATATTTTCTTGGCGAATACCCGCCATCAGTGAAAGTTTGTCGCTGCTGGAAAAGCCCGCACCGATCTGCAGGTTGCCCGTGGGCTTTTCGGCCACGGTCACCGTGATGTCCACCTGGTCAGGCGTGCCCGGGACATCCTGGGTGTCCACTTCTACCGAGGTGAAAAAACCCAGGCGGTCGACACGCTCGCGTGAGAGCCGGATCTTGTCGCTGTCGTACCAGGAGGACTCCAGCTGGCGGAACTCGCGGCGCACCACTTCATCGCGTGTGCGCGTGTTGCCGGCCACGTTGATGCGGCGCACATAAGCCCGGCGCGAGGGCTCACCCTGCAACACGAAGCTCACGCGGTTGGTGGCGCGGTCAACCTGCGGCACCGCCTCGACGCGCGCAAAGGCAAAACCGAAGCTGCCGAAGTAGTCGGTAAAGGCTTTGGTGGTTTCTGCCACCTTGTCAGCGTTGTAGGGCTCGCCAGGGCGAATGCTGACGAGGGACTTGAACTCGCCATCGCGACCGAGGTAGTTTCCGGCCAGTTGCACCGAAGAAACAATGAAGCGCTCGCCCTCGTGGATGTTGAGGGTCACTGTGATCTGCTGCTTGTCGGGCGAGATCGCCACCTGCGTGGAATCGATGCGGAAGTCGAGGTAGCCACGGGAGAGGTAGTAGGAACGCAGGGTCTCAATGTCGGCATTGAGCTTGACGCGAGAGTAACGGTCAGACTTGGTGTACCAGCTCAGCCAGTTGCCGGTGTTCAGATCGAACAAGTTGCGCAGGGTGCTTTCGCTGAAGGCCTTGGCCCCCACGATGCGGATGTCATTGATCTTGGCGACCTCGCCCTCGGTGACGCTGAAGGTCAGGTTCACGCGGTTGCGCTCAATGGGCGTGACCGTGGTCACCACCTGCGCACCGTAGAGACTGCGGTTGATGTACTGGCGCTTGAGCTCCTGCTCGGCCTTGTCCGCCAAGGCCCTGTCAAAGGGCTGGCCATCGCGCAAGCCAATCTCGCGCAAGGCCTTCTTGAGCACGTCTTTGTCGAATTCCTTGGTGCCGACGAAGTCCACCTCAGCCACCGTGGGGCGCTCCTCAACGACCACCACCAGGGTGTTGCCGTCCACCTCCAGGCGCACGTCCTTGAAAAGACCCAGGCCAAACAGAGCTCGGATAGCCGAAGCACCCTTCTCGTCGTTGTATGTCTCGCCCAGGCGAAACGGCAACGAGGCGAAGATGGTGCCGGGCTCGACGCGCTGCAGGCCCTCAACACGGATGTCACGCACCACGAAAGGGTCGACGGCCCAGGCCAGGGAGGAAGACAGTAGGCCGGCGATCAGTGCGGAGGTGGACCGGCGTTTGAAGCGAAGTAGTGCGTGGTGCATGAGTAGGAGACGAGCCCGGTGCGGCCGGCCGAGATATGCGTATGACCGACTTGAATTAATCCAGGAGGCGGACCACATCGTTGAACAAGGCAATCGACATCATGAGCAACAGGACAACCATGCCTGCACGCTGCAGCCGATCCATCCAGGCTTCGGAGACGCTTCGCCCAGTGACAGCCTCCCAAAGATAATACATCAGGTGCCCCCCATCGAGCATGGGCAGAGGCAGCAGATTCAGCACCCCCAGGCTCACGCTGATCATGGCCAGGAACAGCAGGTAGGACACCCATCCGCGTTCGGCCGACTTGCCCGCGTAATCGGCGATCGTGATCGGCCCTGAGAGGTTCTTCAAGGAAGCCTCGCCCACCAGCATCCGCCCCATCATCCGTAGCGTCAGCACGCTGACCTCCCAGGTGCGGCCAAGACCACCCACCAGCGCCTCCCAGGCATCGTCGCTCACCCAGCCTGTGGCCGGCGGCGCACCCACAAAGGCACCAATGCGCCCTACCCGGGTGCCTGCCTCATCGAGGACGCGCGGTTTGAGTTGGATCAGCAAGCGCTGCTCGCCTCGCCTGACCTCCCAGGCCTGAGACTGCCCCGTCAACGACTGGCGAATCCACTGGCGCAGCTGCCAGGCATCAGTCATGGCGCGGCCATCGATAGACAACACCAGATCCCCCGGCTGCAAGC
>CANGYC010000073.1 GCA_947457975.1 Comamonadaceae bacterium
CCTGCCGGCGTGGCAGCGGCTTCCTCGGGCTTGCCGCACCAGGGGCGCTTGGAGGACCTCCTGGCGTGGTGGCGCCAGCAGGGCGACCCGCTGCTGGTCGAGCTGATCGCCGCCGGCCAGCAGGTCAGCCCCAGCATCGCGGCCGCGCGCACGCGCCTGGCGCAGGCCCAGGCGGCGCGCGTGGGCAGCGGCGCCGACCTGACCCCTTCGGTTGATGCCGCCGGCAGTCTCACGCGCAGCCGCAGTCTGCTGGCACCCAACATCCCGGCTGCCAGTATCACCACCGCCCGGCTGGGTCTGCAGACGTCCTGGGAGATCGACGTCTTTGGTGGCCGCCGCGCTGAGCTGGCCGCCGCCGAGCAGCGCCTGCTGGGTGCGCAGGCCGACTGGCACGACGCCCGCGTGAGCGTGGCCGCCGAGGTGGCCGTGCAGTACGACCTGTTGCGCCAGTGCCGTCGCCTCGAGGAGATCGCCCGGCGCGACACCGCTTCACGCGCGGAAAACGCACGCCTGTCCGAGCTCTCCAGCCGCGCCGGTTTCACGGCGCCGGCGGTGGTGGCCCTGGCCCGCGCCAGTGCGGCCGACGCGGCCAGCCGCGGCCTGCAGCAAAGCGCGCAATGTGAGCTGGACACCAAGGCCCTGGTGGCACTCACCGCCATGGACGAGCCCGCGCTGCGCCAGCGTTTGACCGGCTTGCCCACAGCCGAGCCCCTGGTCCTGCCGCCCCTGCTGCTCGATCCCATTCCGGCGCAGGCCCTGGCCCAGCGGCCCGATGTGTTCAGCGCCGAGCGCGCCGTGTTGGCTGCGCGCGCCGACATCGCCGGTGTCGATGCGCAGCGCTACCCGCGCCTGGTGCTGTCGGGCTTTGTGGGCCAGTCGAGTCTGCGCGCCGGCGGCAACACCACCGAGCTGCCCTCCTGGTCCTTGGGGCCGCTGTCGCTCACGCTGCCGGTCTTTGACGCAGGCCGGCGCTCGGCCCAGACCGCGGCCGCCCGGGCCCGCTACGACGAGGCGGCCGCCCAGTATGCGGCCCGCGTGCGCCAAGCGGTGCGTGAGGTCGAGACGGCCCTGGTCAATCTGCAGAGCACGGCTGAGCGCGGCCCGCAGGTGCAGACCGCTGTGGCGGGCTACCAGGCGGCCTTCCAGGGCACCGAGGCGCGCTGGAAGGCGGGTCTGGCCAGTCTGGTGGAACTCGAGGATGCGCGCCGCCAACTGCTGGCCGCCCAGATCGCCCAGGCCGACTGGCAGACCCAGGTGCGCGCTGCGCATGTCTCGCTCTACCGCGCCGTGGGCGGCGGCTGGTCGCCGGCCCTGCTGGCCCAAGCCGTCCCCTCGCGTTGAACTTTTCCAGGCATCCCATGAAGAAAACCATTCGCTTTGCCCTTGTCCTGGCCGCCGCTATCGTGCTGGCGCTGCTGGTCTTCTGGGCCCAGCGCACCGAGCGCCCCGCCCCGGCTCCTGCGACTCCTCCGGCCGCTGCCCCGCGCCCGGCCCTGACGGTGGCCGTGGGCCAGCCCGAGTCGATCAAGCTGCCTCTGACCCTCTCGGCCAACGGCAACATCGCGGCCTGGCAGGAGGCCGTGATCGGCTCGGAGAGCAATGGCCTGCGCCTGGTGGAGGGGCGCGCCGGCGTGGGCGATGTGGTGCGTGCCGGCCAGGTGCTGGCCGTGTTTTCCAGCGAGAGTGTGCAAACCGATGTGGCACAGGCGCGCGCCGCCCTGCTGGAGGCCCAGGCCACAGCCCTGGACGCGCAGGCCAATGCCGAGCGCGCGCGCAGCCTGCAGAACACGGGGGCGCTCAGCGCCCAGCAGATCCAGCAGTACCTCACCGCCGCGCAGACCGCGCAGGCGCGGGTGGAGGCGTCCCAGGCCGTGCTGGCCGCGCAGCAGCTGCGTGCTCGCCAGACGCAGGTGCTGGCGCCTAGCGCCGGGGTGATCTCCGCGCGGCTGGCCACCGTGGGCGCCGTGGCCGCCCCGGGCACCGAGCTGTTCCGACTGATCCGCGATGGCCGCCTGGAGTGGCGCGCCGAAGTCACGGCGACCGAGCTCGCTCGCCTGAAGCCCGGCACCGCTGTGCGGGTGCTCGCTGCCTCGGGTGCAGAACTCCATGGGCGGGTGCGCATGCTCGCACCCACCGTGGATCCGCAGACGCGCTCGGCTCTGGTTTATGTGGACCTGCCGCCCTTGCAGCAGAGCCCGGGTGCGGCGCGCCCGGGCATGTTCGCGCGCGGCGAGTTTGTGCTGGGTCAGTCGAATGCGCTGACCGTGCCACAGCGCGCGCTGGTGGTGCGCGACGGCTTTGAGTTCGTGTTCCAGCTGATGCCAGGCGATCGGGTGAGCGAGGTCAAGGTGCAGACCGGCCGCCGTGTGGGCGAGCGGGTGGAAATTGTCTCGGGCCTCTTGCCCGAGGCGCGCGTGGTCACGCAGGGTGCGGGCTTCCTCAACGACGGCGACCTGGTGCAGGTGAGCGAGGCGGGTGCTGTCGCCCCCGCCACCCCCGCCGCCCGCTGAAGCCCGAGCACGAACCCGCCATGAACGTTTCAGCCTGGTCCATCCGCAACCCCATCCCGGCCCTGATGGTGTTCGTACTGCTCACCTTTGCGGGCCTGCTCGGCTTTCGGGCCATGAAGGTGCAGAACTTCCCGGACATCGACCTGCCCACGGTGAGCGTGAGCACCTCGCTGCCGGGGGCCGCGCCCGCCCAGCTGGAAACCGAAGTGGCCCGCAAGCTCGAGAACGCCCTGGCCACGGTGCAGGGCCTCAAGCACCTGACCACCAAGGTGCAGGACGGCGGCGTCATCATCAACGCCGAGTTCCGCCTGGAAAAGCCCGTGCAGGAAGCGGTGGACGACGTGCGCTCGGCCGTGGCCCGCGTGCGCTCGGAGCTGCCCGGCGATGTGCGCGACCCCATCATCAGCAAGGTGGACTTGGCGGGCCAGCCCGTGCTCGCGTTCACCGTGAGCTCGCCGCGCCGCGACGAGCAGGCCCTGTCCTGGCTGGTGGACAACGAGCTTTCACGCAAGCTGCTGTCGGTGCGCGGCGTGGGCGCGGTCAATCGGGTGGGCGGCGTCACGCGCGAGGTGCGGGTGGCGCTCGATCCTTCGCGCCTGCAGGCCCTGGGTGCCACCGCTGCCGAGATTTCACGCCAGCTGCGCCAGGTGCAGACCGACAGCGCCGGCGGCCGCACCGACCTGGGCGGCAGCGAGCAGCCCGTGCGTACCCTGGCCACCGTGAAGTCGGCGGCCGAGCTGGCTCGCCTGGAACTCACCCTGGCCGATGGCCGGCGCCTGCGGCTGGACCAGGTGGCCACCGTGAGCGACACGGTGGCCGAGCCCCGTTCGGCCGCCTTGTTCGACGGGCAGCCCGTGGTGGGCTTCGAGGTCTCGCGCAGCCGCGGCGAGAGCGAGGTGGCCGTGGGCGCCGCCGTCTACAAGGCGCTCGATGAGTTCAAGCGCCAGCACCCCGACCTGGTGCTCACCGAAGCTTTTAACTTCGTGCAGCCCGTTCAGGAGGAGTACGACGGCTCGCTCAAGCTCCTGTACGAAGGCGCCATTTTGGCGGTGGTGGTGGTCTGGCTGTTCCTGCGCGACTGGCGTGCCACGCTGGTGTCGGCGGTGGCGCTGCCGCTGTCGGTGATCCCGGCTTTTATCGGCATGTACATGCTGGGCTTTTCCATCAATGTGGTCACGCTGCTGGCCCTGTCGCTGGTCATCGGCATCCTGGTGGACGACGCCATCGTGGAGGTGGAAAACATCGTGCGCCACCTGCGCATGGGCAAGAGCCCCTACCAGGCGGCCATGGAGGCGGCCGACGAGATTGGCCTGGCGGTGGTGGCGACCACCTTCACGCTGATCGCGGTGTTCCTGCCCACGGCCTTCCTGAGCGGTATTGCGGGCAAGTTCTTCAAGCAATTCGGCTGGACGGCGGCGCTGGCCGTGTTCGCCTCGCTGGTGGTGGCGCGCATGCTCACGCCCATGATGTCGGCCTACCTGCTGCGGCCCATCGTGCAGGCTGAGCACGAGCCGCGCTGGATACGGCCTTATATGGTGGCTGCGGCCTGGTGCCTGAAGCACCGCTTCATCACCATGGTGGGGGCGACGCTGTTCTTCTTTGGATCGGTGGCCTTGATTCCGCTGCTGTCCAAGGGCTTCATCCCGCCGGATGACAACTCGCAGACCCAGGTCTACCTGGAGCTGCCGCCAGGCTCCACGCTCGCGCAGACCCAGCGGGCGGCTGAGCAGGCGCGCCTGTTGATGGCAGGCATCGCCGAGGTGCGCCACGTCTACACCACCATCGGCGCTGGCAGTGCGGGCACCGATCCGTTTGCCATGCCTGGTGCGCAGGAGGCACGCAAGGCCACGCTCACGGTGCTGCTGACGCCGCGACAGGAGCGCGTGCGCAAGCAGGCCATCGAGCAGCGCATGCGCCAGGCCCTGCAGCAAGTGCCCGGTGTGCGCAGCAAGGTGGGCCTGGGCGGCTCGGGCGAGAAGTACATCCTGGTGCTCACGGGTGATGACCCGGTGGCGCTGCAGACGGCCGCCCGCGCCGTGGAGAAAGGCCTGCGCACCATCCCCGGCCTGGGCAGCGTGGCCTCCAGCGCCAGCCTGGTGCGCCCCGAGATCGCCATCCGGCCCGACTTCGCCCGTGCGGCCGACCTGGGCGTCTCCAGCAGCGCCATGGCCGAGACCCTGCGCATTGCCACCCTGGGCGACTACGACACCGTTCTGCCCAAGCTCAACCTGCCCGAGCGGCAGGTGCCCATCGTGGTCAAGCTGGAGGCGTCGGCCCGTCAGGACCTGGCCGTGCTCGAGCGCCTGGCCGTGCCCAGCAGCAAGCCCGGCGTAGGGCCGGTGATGCTGGGGCAGGTGGCCCGCCTGGAGATGAGTGCCGGGCCGGCGGTGATCGACCGCTACGACCGCGCGCGCAACGTCACCATGGAGATCGAGCTTTCGGGCCTGCCGCTGGGCGAGGTGACCTCCGCAGTGGCCCAGCTGCCTGCGGTGCGGAACCTGCCGCCCGGCGTGAAGGTGGTGGAGGTGGGCGACGCCGAGGTGATGGGTGAGCTCTTTGCCAGCTTCGGCCTGGCCATGCTCACCGGGGTGCTGTGCATCTACGTGGTGCTGGTGCTGCTCTTCAAGGACTTCCTGCACCCGGTGACCATCCTGGCGGCGCTGCCGCTGTCGCTGGGCGGCGCCTTCGTGGGCCTCTTGATCGCTGACAAGAGCTTTTCCATGCCCTCGCTGATCGGCCTGATCATGCTCATGGGCATCGCCACCAAGAACTCCATCTTGCTGGTGGAGTACGCCATCGTGGCGCGGCGTGACCACGGCATGAGCCGCTTGGAGGCCCTGCTGGACGCCTGCCACAAGCGGGTGCGGCCCATTGTCATGACCTCGATTGCCATGGGCGCAGGCATGCTGCCCATTGCCATCGGCTGGGGCGAGGCCGATCCGAGCTTTCGCTCGCCCATGGCCATTGCCGTCATCGGCGGCTTGATCACCTCCACCGTGCTGAGCCTCTTGGTGGTGCCGGCGGTGTTTCTCTACATTGACGATGCTGCGCAAGGGCTGCAGCGTCTGGTGGGCCGCCTCAGGCGGAACTGACGGACCCGCGGCGGCGGTGCATGCTGCCCCCGGCGATGCGCCCGGCGATCTGCCTGACCGGGACGCTAGCGCGCCGAGACCCCGTCCACAAAGACCTTGAGCTCGCCCGCCTCAAAGGGCTTCCAGTCCTCGTTCACCGTCAGGGGTGCCGTCACCACCACCGCCACCCGGTCCGTGGCTTGGGTGTGCTCGGCGAAGTTGATGGACAGGTCCTCGTCACTGAGCTGCGCATGCGCAAAGGGGTGGCGGCGCTCGACATAGTGCAGCCGCGTCGAGGCATGGGCCCACAGAGCCTGGCCGTTGCTGAGCATGAAGTTGAAGGTGCCGTGCCGGGCGATGCGGGGTGCGAGTTCGCGCAGCGTGAGCGTGAGCTCGGCGATGTCGGGCACGCCCGCATGCGACTTGGCCAGCTCCTGCATCAGCCAGCAAAAGGCCCGTTCGCTGTCGGTGCTGCCCACCGGCTGGAAGGCCGCATGAAGGCGGGGATGGAAATCTTCCAGGTGGCCGTTGTGCGCGAACACCCAGTAGCGGCCCCAGAGCTCGCGCACGAAGGGGTGGCAGTTCTCCAGCGCCACACGGCCCTGCGTGGCCTTGCGGATGTGCGCAATGACGTTGCGGCTCTTGATGGGGTAGCGGCGGATGAGCTCGGCCACCGGCGACTCGGAGGCCGGCTGGTGGTCTACGAAGTGCCGCAGGCCCTTGTCATCGCCGCCTTCGAAGAAGGCGATGCCCCAGCCGTCGGCATGCTCGTCGGTGCGCCCGCCCCGCTGGGCGAAGCCCGTGAAGCTGAAGGCCACATCCGTGGGCGTGTTGCAGTTCATGCCCAGCAGCTGGCACATGGCGTGAGGCCCCGGGGTGTGGGCGGATCAGCTGCGGGGTTCGGACCAGAGCTTGCCGCCCGTGGACCAGTTCTCGCGCTTGATGTCGGTGATGACGATGTCCACTGACTCGGGCGAGCCGCCCAGCACCTCGACGGTGACGCGGGTGATCTCTTCGACCAGTTTCTTTTTCTGCTCGTGCGTGCGGCCTTCGAACATTTCGATGTGGTACAGGGGCATGGCGGGGTCTCCTTGAACTAGCCTCGCATCATAAAAGCTGGCCAGACCATGGCCTGTTCAGCCCCCCCCCGAGAGGTCTTAGCCGACTGCTGGGCGCATGAGCTGTACAAGCTGCACATCATTTACGGGCTGGTCAGGTGCACGGGCGCCAGGCTGGACCACCAGGCCTCGTAGGTGTGGCGGTCAGCCTGGTAGCAGGCGCAGGCAGCCTGCGCCAGCGCCGCCTCGTCCAGCAGCATCATGTAGCCGCGGCTGTAGCTGATGTGGCCGCGCAGTTGCAGCCGCCGCGCGCACTGGGTCACGCTCTCGCGGCGGGCACTGAGCATCAGCGCCAGGGCCTCGTGGGTGAGGAACAGTTCGCTGGCATGCGCCCGGTCGCGCGCCATGAGCAGCCAGCGGGCCAGGCGCTGCTCCACGCTGTGGTGTTTGAGGCAGGCCGCCTGCCGGGCCAGTTGGCGGTGGCACACCTCGGCATAGCCTCGCAGCACTTGGCCCAGCGCCGCACTCGAGGCGAGTTGGCGATGCAGGGCCTGTGCTCCGATGCGGAAGGCGCGGCCCGTGCCTTGCGTGCGGCAACTGAAGGCCGCGCAGGGCGCGTCCAGCACCAGCGAGGTGCTGAACATCCCCTCGTTGCCCACCAGCCCCATCTCCAGGGCCTCATCGCCCTCCAGGGGCAGCGCGAGGGAGACAAAGCCTTCTACGGGGAACCAGGCATGCGCCATGCGCTCGCCGGCGACCATCACCACCGCCTGCGCCTGGAGCTCGACCATGTCGCACTGGGCCAACAGCTCAGCACGGTCCAGGGGCGGCAGGATGGCGAGCAGGCGGTTGGCCAGCGAGAGGTTGGAGGGAAGGGCCATGGCCGTATGAAGAAGGCCCGATTGCAGCGCAAGACGCTTCGCGCCCCCAACATCAAAGTGCAAGCAGGTGTAGCGCGCGCGGCGCTCGATGCCGCACCGCCCCGGGGTCAGCGTGTGTGAGCCTGCCGATACCAAGGCTTACCTTGGCCCCTGTTTCGTTACCAACAAGCCTGAGGTGGCCAGCCTCATGCAGCCGCCCATGACAGCCGACAGGCTGCGCCTGCGTGGTCTTTGTCTGGCCCGCGGTAGGCGCCCAGCCCAGGGCTTGGTGTGCCAGCACACACAGGCAGCGCACGCCTCTAGGCTCCGCCAAAGTGTGGGTCTTAAGTTCACAGTGCATGGCGGTGGTGCGCCGCACCTTCCATGTCAGCGCCTGTGCGCCAACTTCGTTTGCCATGACACCATTTCGCATCCTGCGGCCACGCGCTGGCCTGGCGACGGCCTCCGCGGCCCTGTTCTGCCTGCTGGCCACCGTCCCGGGCCTGCTGCATGCGGCGCCGCCCCAGCCCGCGGCGGCGCGCCGCACCGAGCCTGTGACGCTTCATTTCAACAACGCCGAGATCGAGGCCGTGGCCCGCACCCTGGCCACACTCACCGGTCGCAACGTGGTGCTTGATCCGCGTGTCAAGGGCACCTTGAGCCTGAACATCGACCAGGCGGTCTCGCCGCAAGAGGCCTTCAACCAGTTCGCGGCGCAGCTGCGCCTGCAGGGCTTTGCGGTGGTGCAGGCCGATGGCCTCTACAAGATCGTGCCCGAGGCCGATGCCAAGCTGCAAACCGCCGGCGTGTCGGCCGGCGCCGTGGCCGGCGGCAGCAACCAGATCGTCACGCAAATCTTTCGTCTGAATCACGAGAACGCCAACAACCTGGTGCCGGTGCTGCGGCCGCTGATCAGTCCCAACAACAGCCTGAACGTGAACCCGGGCACCAATTCGCTGGTGATCACGGACTACGCCGACAACCTGCGCCGCATCAGCCGCATCATCGCTGCCTTGGATGTGGCCAACGCCAGCGACGTGGAGGTGATTCCGCTTCGCCACGCGCTGGCCTCCGAGCTCGCGCCCATGGTGACGCGTTTGTTGGAGTCCGGTGGCGGCCAGGGCGGCACAGCCCAGGGCGCCGGCCAGGGCGGTGGCGAGTCTTTCCGCACCACGCTGCTGGCCGAGCCGCGCGGCAATGCGTTGATCCTGCGCGCGGCCAACCCGGCGCGCCTGGCCCTGGTGCGCAGTCTGGTGGACAAGCTGGACCGGCCGGCCCTGTCCAGCGGCGACGACGCCGTGGGCCACATCCACGTGGTGCACCTGAAGAATGCCGATGCCACGCAGCTGGCGCAGACCTTGCGCGGTGTGTTGGCGGCCGAACCTGCGCTGGCGGCTAGTGCCGGGGCGGGTGTGGGCACGCCGGTGTCTGCGCAGCCTGGCGCGGCGGGGGCACGGCCGGCCAGCACGGGCGGGCAGATTCAAGCTGACCCGGCCACCAACTCGCTGATCATCACCGCGCCCGCACCCCAGTACCGACAGCTGCGCGCCGTCATCGACCGCCTGGACGGGCGGCGTGCGCAGGTGTGGGTGGAGAGCCTGATCGCTGAGGTGAACAGCGACAAAGCGGCCGAGTTCGGCATCCAGTGGCAGGGCCCGTTGGGCCGCAACGGCAGCGGCGTGATTGGCCTGCTGGGCACCAACTTTGGCACGGCGGGCAACAACATCCTGAACCTGGCCACCCAGGGCCTGGCCGGCACCACGGCCAATGGCGTCGCGCCTGGCACGGGGCTTAATGTGGGCGCAGCGCAGCGTGTCAACGGCGTGTATGTGCTGGGCTTTCTGGCGCGTGCGCTGGAGCAGACGGGCAGCGGCAACATCCTGTCCACCCCCAACCTGCTGACCCTGGACAACGAAGAAGCGCGTATCGTCATTGGCCAGAACGTGCCCTTCGTGACGGGCCGCTACACCAACACCGGCGTGGTGAGCAACGGCGTGGTCAA
>CANGYC010000074.1 GCA_947457975.1 Comamonadaceae bacterium
ACAGGGCCAACCCGCTCTGTACAAGCGCCTCTTAGATCAAGTCAGCCCACCCTTGAGGCCAGCAGGCGAGCCGCCGACCCCGAAAAATAACGCTAGCAAGAATGCGGCCGACTTCGGCCAGTCGGTTCAGGCACACCACAGCCGCCAAAACCATCGCCGCAAGTCGATCGCCAAACTGAAGCGCCATCCAAACACTTCAACCGGTACATAATTATGCAAGTATACCGGCATTTTTTTAGCCCCACTCTTGCATTGCCACCCTTTGTCCTCAGTAGTTACCCGAATGCCGCTGTTTTCATGCTGTAAAAACAGGCGGGTAAAAAAATTTCTTATTGCAAAAACATGAATCCAAGCCCGCTGTATCCAGCCTACAGTCAACGTCACGCGACCGTAGGCACGAGAGCCAGGAAACAGCGATGGTGCAAGCTTGCCAAGCCTGGATATTCCGGCTAATATACATGTGTGCTGAGCATTCTTGATCACAAAACCCTTTCAGCTTCATGCCTGCCTTGGCATCACAGCCTTAACGAGACAATTTAGACATGAATTGGATTCGAGTCGCGTCCGCCTCCGACCTGCAAGACGATGAGGTCCTTGGCTTGACCGTGGGCAGCGCCCGCATCGCGCTTTATCGCATCGAGGGTGAGTTTTATGCCACGGATAACCGCTGCACCCATGCCGAGGCCCTGATGTCTGAAGGGTATCTCGAAGACGGTTGCATCGAGTGCCCGCTGCACCAGGCACGCTTTGACATCCGCACGGGCGCTGCACTTTGTGCTCCGGCCACCGAACCGCTGCGTACCCACCCGGTCAAACGGGAAGGCGAAGAGATCTACATCGGCGCAGCGGCGGCCTGAGCATGAGCCTGGGGGACCTACGAACCTCGATTGCCATCGTCGGCGCAGGCCAGGCGGCCGCGCGCGCAGTCCAGGAGTTGCGCGCCCTTGGGCATACCGGCACGATCACCCTGATCGGCGCCGAAGCACACCGGCCCTACGAGCGTCCGCCGCTTTCGAAAGCCGTTTTGCAGGGCGACGGCCAGGGCTACACGCCGGTGCTGTCTGAGTCGGTGTTTGCAGAACTACAGATGGAGTTCATTCCGACCACGCGGGTGACGAGCCTGCACTTGGACGAGCACCGGCTCACGCTGAGTGACCGGCGCAGTGTTCACTACGACCGCTGCTTGCTGGCCACTGGCGGCGAGGTGCGTATCTTGCCGGCCCTGCCCCCGGGTTGTCTCCACACCCATTACCTGCGCACGATTGACGATGCACAGGCGCTGCGGGACCGGCTGCGCGCAGGTGGATCGCTGGCGGTCATCGGCGGCGGCTTTCTGGGGCTTGAGGCTGCCATGTCGGCCCGTCAGGCCGGCATGAACGTGACGGTCATCGAAAGCGCTGCCACACTGCTTGGCCGGTTTGTGCCGCCAGACCTCAGCGAGTGGATCGCATCGAGCGCCATCGCCCGGGGTATCGACTTGCATCTGGGCCAGGCGCTGCGGAGCGCGCAGGCCATGCCAGAGGGGGTGCGGCTCACCCTGCAAGACGGCAGCTCCCTTGATGCCGATGCCGTGTTGGTGGCCATCGGGCTGGTGCCACAGGTCGAGTTGGCCCGGCAGGCTGGTCTGGCCCTGGATGCCCGCGATGGCGGCATCGCGGTTGCTGCCAATGGCCGCAGCTCGCACCCGGACGTGTTTGCCGCCGGCGACTGTGCCAGCCAGTTTCGCCCGTTTCTGGGCGTGAGCGCCCGGCTCGAGAGTTGGCAAAACGCCAACGAGCAGGCCCGGGCGGCCGCTGCTGGCCTGCTAGACATCAGCCCACCACAAGCGGCCTTCCCCTGGTTCTGGACCGATCTGGGTGAGCACAATCTGCAGATGCTGGGCTTGAAGAGCACTGACCTGAACTATGTGCACCGCCGGCTTGACGCTGACACGCACCGCGGCGTCTGGCTGGGCCTGCGTGGCGGCATCCCGGTGCACGGGGTGGCGCTCAATGCGGGAGCCGATCTGCGCGCGCTGCGCACCCTGCTAGAGCGCCAGATCCCCATCGATCACCGCCAATTCACGGATCCGACCACCAAGCTCAAGGCCTGGGTCCAATCTCAACTTGCCGCGACTGCGGTCCCTCAGTCCTGACCACCTGCTCCAAGAGGCATCACCGAAGAGATTCCTATGTACCAAAGCCAAACCGTGATCGGCCTGACCGATGCATCCAAGCAGGCCGAGCTGTCCCAGTGCATCTGGCCGGCCGATGCCCTCAACACCATCCCTGACTGGGTCTACACCAGTGGCGCCTTGTACGACTCGGAGATGGACAAAATCTTTCGCGGCGACACCTGGAACTTTGTCGCCCTGGAGGCCGAGATCCCCAACCCCGGTGACTACAGGCGCTCCTATGTGGGGGCCACGCCAGTGGTGGTCTCACGCACCGAGGATGGCAGCATTGCGGTGTTCGAAAACCGCTGTGCCCACCGCGGCGCCGAGTTCTGCCGCAATTCGCGCGGCCACGCCAAAGAGTTCGTCTGTCCCTACCACCAGTGGTCCTACGACCTCAAAGGAAACCTACAGGGCGTGCCCTTCAAGCGAGGCGTCAACAAGCAAGGCGGCATGCCGCGTGACTTCAAGAACAGCGACTTCGGTGCCCGCCAGCTTCGTGTCACCACGCGTCATGGGGTGGTCTTTGCGTCCTACTCCGACAAAGTCGAGGCACTCGAGGACTACCTGACGCCCGAGATCCTGGCCGAATTCGACACCACCTTCAGTGGCAAGCCGCTCAAGATCCACGGCTACTACCGCAATGAATTGCCGTGCAACTGGAAGATGTATCACGAGAACCTGAAGGATCCCTACCACGCCACCTTATTGCACTCTTTCTTGGTGGTGTTCGGCCTGCTGGTGGCGGGCAACAAGTCGCTGATGTTTGCCGATGCCAAGCACGGCCGCCACGGCATCATGGCCTCAGCCAAGTCAGAAGATAAGTACGCCAGTGTTTCCGAGGAAAACAAAAAGGAGATGCGATCCTTCCACGAGGGGCTGCGGCTGCATGATGAGCGCTTCTTGGAGTTCGTCAAGGAGTTCAACTCCCCCTGGTCGGTGACCATGATGACGATCTGGCCCAACTTGATCGTCCAGCGCGAGATGAACACTCTGGGCGTGCGCCACATCATCCCCAATGGGCCCAACAGCATGATCATGGAGTGGACCATGTTCGGCTATGCCGACGACACCCCCGAGATGGAACGTCACCGGCTGCGCCAGGGCAACCTGATGGGGCCAGCCGGCTTCCTGGGCCTGGAAGACAACGAGGCCATGAAATTCGTGCAGGAGGGTGTGCGCCGATCCAGCGGATCGGTCAACAACATCTTGCTCGACCCGGGCGCGGTCGGGACCTCCAACACCCTGATCTCGGAAGCCGCCATCCGGGCCATGTACGTCTACTACCGGCAGGTCATGGGCCTGAAGGTCCAAGGAGAATCCGCATGAGTCGGCCCTACGCTCACCGTCCCTGCCGCATCGACAGCCAGCGCGCCGCTCAGTTGCGGGAGGAAGTCATTGCATTTCACGCCGAGTATTGCAGCGTACTCGACCGTGGGGACCTAGAACAGTGGCCGCTGTTTTTCACCGAGGACGCGCTCTACCGCATCACCGGCCGAGAAAACGCCGACCTGGGTCTGCCGGTCGGCCTAGTCTACTGCGAGGGACGCGCGATGATGCACGATCGCGCTGTGGCGATTGCGCGCACTCAGATGTTCGCGCCGCGCTACAACCTGCACATGATCGGTCAGGTGCGAATCGAGGCCGAAGAGGCCGCCGGCATCCTGGCCCAGACCCCTTTCCTGCTGATCCAGACTTTGGTCGAGGGCCCGTCGACGGTCCACCTGGCGGGGTGCTACCACGACCGTTTTGTCAAGGCCGATGGTCAGTTGCTGCTGGCCGAACGCCATGTCATCCACGACACCAACATCCTGGCCAATGACTTGGTCTATCCCACCTGAGGTCAAGCGAACCATGTCCCCCATGAACACCACCCCGAAGATCGCCTTCGAAGAACATTTCTCGATTCCGGTCTTCTCCGAATATGCGAAGTCTTTCACCCAGCACCTGCCGCCGGAGATTCGCCACGACCTGGTCTACCGACTCGAAGACATGGATGCCAAGCGGCTCGAAGAGATGGATGCAGGCCGGGTGGAGTATGTAATCCTCTCGCAAAGCGCACCGGGCATGCAGGCCGAGGCCGATGTGGCACTAGCTGAGCGCCTGGCCAGCGAGAACAACGACTTTCTGTCCGAGCGCATTGCCCGTAACCCCAAGCGCTTTGGCGGCTTTGCCCACCTGTCGATGCACGACCCCAAACAGGCTGCGCGCGAACTCGAGCGCGCGGTGCGTCAACTCGGGCTCAAGGGCGCGCTGATCAACGGCCACACCCGCGGCCGCTACCTCGATGAGCCGGCCTACGATGAGTTCTGGGCCTGCGCCGAAGCCCTGGACGCCCCAATCTACCTGCACCCGGCCAATATGGCCGAGATCCCGCTGCTGCTCAAGGGTGCGCCGGTACTCTACGGCGCGACCTTCGGCTGGACCATGGAGACCGGAGGCCACGCCCTTCGCCTGCTGTTTGCCGGCGTGTTCGACCGTTTCCCGGGGCTCAAGCTGCTGCTGGGCCACATGGGCGAATTCCTGCCCTTCATGCGCTGGCGCCTGGACAGCCGCTTCCTCGCCTACCCGCACGGCGTGACGCTCAAGAAAAAGCCGTCGCAATACTTCCAGTCCAACATCTTCATCACCACCTCGGGCGTTTGCTCGGCCCCCACCCTGATCGGAGCGATTGGCGAGATGGGCGTGGACAACGTGCTGTTTTCCATCGACTACCCGTATGAGTCCACCGTCGATGCTTGCCGTTTCATCGAAGCGGCGCCTCTGGACGAGGCCACCCGCCAAAAGATTTGCCATGAAAATGCCCGCCAGCTCTTCAAACTCTGAGGGAGATACCCAGCCATGACCCGCCACTTCCGCATTGGACAGATCGTACCGAGCTCCAACACCACCATGGAGACCGAAATCCCGGCCATGCTGTCCGCGCGTCAGCAAATTCGGCCGGACGAGCGCTTTACCTTCCACTCCAGCCGCATGCGGATGAAGAAGGTGGTCAAGGAAGAACTCGCGGCGATGGATGCCGAATCCGATCGCTGCGCGGTCGAACTCAGTGATGCCCGAGTCGATGTGTTGGGCTATGCCTGTCTGGTGGCCATCATGGCCATGGGCCCAGGCTACCACTGCGTCTCGCAGGAGCGGCTGGGCAAACGCACTGCCGACAACGGTCACCCCACGCCGGTGATCACCAGCGCCGGTGCGCTGGTCGATGGCCTGAAAATCATGCAGGCTAAGAAGGTGGTGGTGGTCGCTCCCTATATGAAGCCCCTGACCGAACTGGTGGTTGACTACATCCGCCGCGAAGGCCACGAAGTGATCGACTTTTGCGCGCTTGAAATCCCGGATAACCTGGATGTGGGGCGGCACGACCCGGCCCGGCTGCCTGCCATCGTGCAAAAGTTGCGCTACAGCGACGCCGACGCGATCGTGCTTTCAGCCTGTGTGCAGATGCCTTCGCTCCCGGCGATTGCGCATGTGGAGGCCCTGACCGGAAAGCCGGTGGTGACCGCAGCGGTGGCCACTACCCATGCGATGCTCAAGGCGCTGAAGCTCGAAGCGGTGGTGCCCGGCGCAGGCGCGCTACTGTCGGGCGCCTACGCCTGAGGACAGGCGTCATGACCTCGAACTTCGTTAACGGCCGCAATATCGCTGCCAACGGCATCCGTCAGCATGTGCTGCGCTTCGGCGGACCTGGCGGCGGACGGGACCAACGCGATACCCTGCTGCTGGTGCCTGGGATCACCAGCCCAGCCATTACCTGGGGCTATGTCGGCGAGCGCCTGGGGCGCCACTTCGACACCTATGTTCTGGATGTGCGGGGGCGCGGCCTGTCCTCGGCCGGCAACGACCTCGACTACTCGCTCCAGGCGCAGATCGATGACGTCACCGCGCTGGTACAGGCGCTCGGCCTGAGCCGCTACTCGCTGATCGGCCATTCCATGGGCGGGCGCATTGTCGCCGGCGCAGCGGCTGGGCAGCCGGCCGGTCTGAGCCGGGTGGTGATCGTCGATCCGCCTGTTTCGGGGCCAGGACGTCGACCCTACCCCTCGCAATACCCCTGGTACGGCGACTCGATCGCCGCCGCCCTGGAAGGCTGCGACCGTGAGACCATGCGTCGGTTCTGCCCAAGCTGGACCGATGAGCAACTGGATCTGCGTGCCGAATGGCTGCACACCTGCAACCCGCTGGCCATACGCACCTCATTCGACGGTTTTCACACCGACGATTTCCATCAGTTTTTGCCGAAAATCCGGGTGCCGGCCCTGCTCATGACCGCCGAGCGCGGTGACGTGGTGCGCGACGACGATGTGCATGAGATCAAATCCCTGCTGCCAGGCGTGCTGCACCGGCGTGTCCCGGGCGCAGGCCACATGATCCCCTGGGACAACGAAGAAGGCTTTTATTCGGCCTTCGGCGACTTTCTCGGCCACACCGTCTGAATTTCGTTTGAGAGGAGACTGAAAATGCCCGTCAGTGACCATCAACTCACCCAGGCCTGGCAAGAAGTGCTGCGCCTGTCCAAGCTGCAGCCGGGACAAAGCGTCACCATACTGACCGGCGCAGCAACTCACCCGCAAACCCTGCGCGCGGCCACCTATGCGGCGCAGGCCGTTGGCGCTATCGTCAGCCGGGTAGACCTGCCACCTATCAATGCCGACAAGGCGCTCAGCCGCGACGCGCTGGCCTACCTGGGTGAAACACCGCTGACCGGCAATCCGGCGGCCATCGCTGCGCTAAAGGCCAGCGATCTGGTGATCGACCTGATGACCTTGCTGTTCTCGCCCGAGCAGATTGACATTCTGGAGTCGGGCACCAAGATCCTGCTGGCGGTTGAACCGCCAGAGGTGCTGGTTCGCACCGTGCCGACCGAGGCCGACCGGGCGCGGGTGCTGGCCGCCTCGGAAAAGCTCAAGCGGGCCAAGCTCATGCGGGTAGTTTCAAGTGCCGGCACCGACGTCACCTTTGAACTCGGCGAGTTCCCAACCATCTGCGAATACGGCTATGTGGACGAGCCTGGACGCTGGGACCATTGGCCCAGCGGCTTTCTCTTCACCTTCGCCAACGAAGGCGGCAGCAATGGCACCATCGTGGTCGATACCGGCGACATCGTGTTGCCACAAAAAAGCTACACCACCGCGCCCATCAAACTGACCATCGAAAAAGGCTATGCCCGCAAGATCGAAGGCGGCATCGACGCCCAACTGCTGGCCGAATACATGGCCACCTTCAAGGACCCGGAGGCTTATGCGATGTCGCACATCGGCTGGGGCCTTCAACCGCGCTGCCACTGGTCTACCCTGGCCATGTACGACAAGGAGCAGACCATCGCCATGGATGCCCGCGCCTTCGAGGGCAACTTCCTGTTCTCCTTGGGTCCGAACAACGAGGCTGGCGGCAAGCGCACCACGGCTTGCCACATCGATATCCCGCTGCGAAACTGCACCGTGATGCTCGACGGTGAGGTGGTGGTCGACAAAGGCAAGGTTCTCGACAAGGGCGCGGCATGAGCGAAGTTGAAGTTTATGCCCGCCAGGGCTTTGGCGCGGCCATGGCGCCCAGGGCGCCCTATGGCCTGCTCATCGTTGACTTCGTTAACGGCTTTGCCGATCCGGCGCAGTTCGGCGGCGGCAATATCCCGGCCGCGATCGAGCAAACGCGCACGCTGCTGGCCACCGCCCGCGCCAGGAAATGGCCGGTGGCGCACAGCCGCATCGTCTACCAGGACGACGATGCCGATGACAACATCTTCTCCCTGAAGGTGCCGACCATGATCACGCTCAAGGAGGACCTGCCCTCCAGCCAGATCGTCGATGTGCTCCAGCCGGTGCCAGGCGAGCTGGTGGTCCGCAAGAACGTGCCCTCGGCCTTTTTCGGCACCTCGCTGGCGCCCTGGCTGACGCAGCGCGGCGTGCAGACTCTGCTGGTGGCCGGTGCGGTCACCAGCGGCTGTGTCCGAGCCAGTGTGGTCGACGCGATGTGCTGGGGCTTCAGGCCCCTGGTGGTCACCGACTGCGTCGGCGACCGGGCCCTCGGGCCGCACGAAGCCAATCTGTTCGATATGGGGCAGAAATACGCGATCCTGATGGACCGTGACAGCGCGCTGCAGGCCAGCGCCTGAGCAGTCTGCCTACAGCGAGGTGCGCGCCGGAGCGCGGGAGTATTCGTTGTTGGCGTCGACCAGATTGCCCAGCAGCCGCAGGAAGGTTTGTTGGTCACGCTGCGACAGCGGCGCAAGCAGCCGCTGCTGCGCCGAATGCATGTGCGCGTGCAGCAGCTTCATGACCCGAAAGCCCTCTTCGGTAATGAGCGACTGGCGTGAGCGCTTGTCGGCCGGATGCGGTCGGCGCTCGATCAGGTTCTTTTCTTCCAAACGCTTGAGCACGTCCGCTGTGGTGGTGCGGTCCAGGCCGATTTCGGTACCGATTTCAGTCTGGTCCAGGCCGGGCTTGAGCGAGAGCGCTGTCAGGATGCCAAACTGCACCGGCGTGATGTTGTGCTGCTTGCATTCCTCGGAAAAGATCGCGTAGTGGATCTGATTGAGCCGCCGGACCAAGAAGCCCGGACGCGACCAGAGGACCTGGCGAATCGGATCGAAATTATCGAGCGCAGAGCCGGACGGTGCGTTCTCGGACTTCCTGGCTGTCGACTTTCTCATCAATGGCTTTCAGTCAATTGCACCGCAGACGAATTCCAAAAGTGCCTCCTCTAGTTTAACCGCTCGGGCCTGCTCAACCCAGGCACCGCGACCCAGATCAGCACGGCCCGCACGCGCAGATTCATCGCTGAGCCAGGCCTGAAGCGCCGGGTCAGCCGACATCGCCTCAGGCACTGCCCACTGAATCAGCGCGACCGTCTGACCGGTCGCCCCCAGCGAGCGCGCGAACGAGGACCGGCCCAAGAAGTCCCTTGGCGGACTGACCCCGGCGGCCCATGCTCAAAGGCTGATGCAAAACCCGTTAAATTAACCCCCGGACTCCAGAGTCAGCCGCTACTCAAATCCGGGGGGACGTCGCCTATAAAGAAGCCATCGAAAAAAATCAAATCAGGATCTAAGCCCCGCGGACTGCGCTTGCGCACGATGCGGTTCATCCTGCAAGAAGCCGAGAGACCCTTGGTCAAGCGATGAAGTCGGGGTCCTCCCTAGAATGAAGCGAAATCACCCTTCGCTAGCCGTTTTGAGAAAGCACCCCCACGTATGTCCCGCAAAGTCCTGTTGTGGTTTGTCTTTGCATCCTTGGTTTTGATCGGACCCAGCATGGCACAGAGCGTCAGCGAACCCCCCTACACCCTGGTGAAAAACGAGCCGCCGTTTGAGGTGCGCGA